>JAKONH010000507.1 GCA_022702045.1 Spirosomataceae bacterium | reverse complement strand
TCGCGCGGGTGGATACGCAGATAAGCAACAGCTTCATGGGCGAACCGTTCATTGTCAGGAGTGTGGATGTACGCAGTACTTCCCGTCGGGAAATAAAGTTGAAGCGGGTGAACCAGATCGACATAGTACTGATGGCGCGCCAGCCAGTCGGCGTCGATGCGAATCGGGGTAAACGCAAACGACAGCGCACTAGTGGAGTCGCGTACGACCGGAAACGACTCGGCCCGTTGGCCCCGTATCGCCAACTGCTCGTCGGGGACGGCTGTGTCGAGCAGGTAAACCTGCACGGCCTTCGCCCGCAACGCGCCCAGATTGCCGGTTAGCGTTTGGCTGCTTTCGGCGGGGGTGTGGTAGCCCGTCACGATCAGCAGCCGGCGCGGGTTTTGTTTGAGGTAATCGGCCAGCGAATCGAGGGCCGACCGATTACCTAAGGGGCGCAGATTGCTTTCAGCCTGATGAAACAGGTTGCCGGGCAGTCGCAACCGGAGCTGTGCGCCATCGACAATGCGGACGGGTGGCAGTACCAGTTCGGCTGAAAACCGAATGCGTTTGATGTAGAACAGATGGACCAGCACGGACCCCGTAACCCACATACCCAGCAATGCCCACCACAGCCACAACCTGCTCATATGGAATCGCTAGCTATTGATCGGCCAGCCCGCGTCGTACTTGGCCGTGCCAATATCAACCTTCTCGGCGGTGATTGAAATGTCGGCGCTGAAATTGCTGGAACCAGCAGGCTGGAATCCTTCCTTATAGCTGGTAATGTATCCGTTCTTAAATTCAACTTTCCGAAAGACACCATCTTTGCCCGACTGCCAGAACTCTATCGTTCCATCAATCGCTTTATTCTGAGCATTGATCATCGTATCGATCAGAGTCTCTTTATCGGTGATCTCGATAGTGAGTGACATATCGCCCGCCCGAACGGCCGACGCCGGACGGCCTTTCTGGTCGAAATCCCGGGTGAACGACGTCCCGAAACTGAGCACGTCGAATTTGTTAGCGCCAATAGTAAGCGTTGAGGTAAACCCTACATCTGCTGCATCTGCCATGATAATGGTACTGTTAGTGGTTAGGAGAATTAGGATTTTTTAGGCCAGCGTTGGTCCAGCACGGCTGCCTGAATGGTAATCTTTTCAGCCGACAGGGTCAACGAACAGGTGTATGCACTCCCGGCTGCCGAGAATGATTCAGAGTAGTTGACGATGTACGCATTCTCGAATTCAAACTTACGGGTTACTCCATCGTCACCCGCATCGGTGAATTCCAGCGAACCTTTGGGAAAAGGCTTATTTTGCGAATTGACCATTTGCTCCACCAGTGATGATTTATCGGTTACCTCGACTGTAAAGGAGAACTGACCACCCATAACGTGACTGGATGGGCGTCCTTTTACATCGACGCTCCGCGTGAAGCCGATGTCTCCGCCAAGAATGTCGTATTCCTGGTCTCCTAGTTTGACTTTACTTGAATAGGGCATGCTGTTGTCTGGATTGAGAGGTATGAATTGATTGGTGAGGGTTTAGGGTTTAAATACAGAGGGATGGAGACGGCACGGAGAAAACAGGGCGGATAAATGATTGTCGCCATTACGTCTATCTGTTCTCTCCGTGCCGTCTCCGTACCTCTGTGTTTAACAACTACAGCTGACCGTAGTCAGATACCCATTCCGGGCTTTCGACATCGTCACCCCGGCGACCGTCGAGCCGGATCACGAAGCTCTTGGCGGGGAAGTACGGCGTCAGGCGGATGTCGAGATAGATCCGGTCTTTGATCTTGTCGTCGCGTTCCAGGCGCATGATGCGGAACTGATCGATCAGTTTGTCGGGACCTTTGATGCTGTCAAGGAAACCAGCTATCTGACGACGCAGGTCGGCTTCGATTAGCGAGTTCCAGTTTTCGAATGCTCGGCGGTTGAGGAAGTCGAACAGCACCTTCACGATGTAGTCGAACACGCGCACTACCGAGTAAGTCTGCAGCCCCATATTGTCGCCGTTGAAGAGCGACTTGCTGCCGAAGGCCATTACCCGACCATACTCGTCGATCATCGGCACGAGGTTGAGCCGCTCTACCGCCGACAGTTCGCTTTTACGCAACGGGAAGCGGACGCCCGTCACTTCGTTCATGCCGCCGTGCTTCTTACCCGCCGTCACCTGTGACATCAGCGTGTAATAAATCTTGCCAGCCAGCGCTGCGGAGGGGGGAACAAAGAGGTGCTCCGTCTCGCCAACTTCCGCCACTTTACTGCGGCCTACAAGCCAGTTGCAGGTCATGACGATGCTAGACCGAAATAGCTCAGCCCCCGTCATGTTAGCCGTGCTGAACAGATCGATCACGTCGTCGGAGCTTTCGAGGTCGGCGAAGTCGGTGAAGAGCGTCACCTTGTTGGCGTGGGCGATTTTACCCCATTTTTCCAGCACGGCGTTCGAGCCCATGTAGCCCGGTACCACCAGCAGCGAGTAGTTCTGCCGCAGGTCGAGCCGGTCGTATTGCTGCTTCAGCTCGTTAGAAACGTGGTCGATGAAACGGGGGTTGTCGAGGTCGGTCAGCTGATCGAAGCTGGCGTTCATCACCGATACGTTCGACAGCTTTTCGCCTTCCGTATTTTTATAGAACAGCGACAGTGCCCGGTAGCTCGTTTCGAGTTCGCGGGTCGTTTCCAGCGCCGTCAGTAGGTTTTTTTGAAGATTCTGTTCGACTTCAGCGGCTTTTTTGTTGGCCGTATCGAGCATTTCGTTCTGGTTGTCCGACGATTGCAGGACTTCGATCCAGAGCTTGAGTTTTTCCTTCAGCACTGCCCGGTCGTTGACCTTGGTTTCATCGCCGAGGTAGATTTTTTTACGGGCTTTACGGTCGGGGTTGAGGTTCTGCGAGTTATCGATAAAGCTTTCGATAAACGCATAGCCGCCGAATGCTGACAAGGAATCCAGACCGGGCAGGGCGGTAGTACGACTGACGGCGGTTGAGGGCCGGGCATCGGCTTTAGTTTTTGGAACGGCTGCTTCGCTTTCCATAGAAAAGGACGGAGAATGATTGAGAGAAAGAAGGTTCTAAAGTTGGTTTAAGCTTCAGCTTTGTCGTTTTCGTCGAGTTCAGCCACGAGCGCCTGCAGCGTCTCGATGAGGGCCGCTTTAGTATCGGGGTTGCTGAGGGCCGTTTGCAGAATGCGGTGGCCCTGTAGCCGGCGACTGATCTGCGTGTACTCCTGATACTGGGCATCGGCCGAGCGGAGGAACGGGCTACTGGCAACCATTTCCTTCACGCGGAAATCGGCCACGCTACGGAACTGCATGGTTTCTTTAACGGGCATGCCGTCGATCGATTCCATCTCGACCGCCACCTCGGGTTTGTAATGATCGAATACCGCTTCGACGGTTTTCAGACCATACACCACTTCGGGGTTGACGGGGGCTTCCTGCGTGAGTTTCTGGGCGAGCAGCGTTCGGTTGAAGGGGATACTGGCAATGCCCTCCGCTGATTCGGGTTTAATCTCATTGCCACCAATTTCGAAGTCAAACATGTTCTTCTGGCTAGATTTAGTTTGGTCAAATCTAGCCAGAAGAGTAGGGGACGCAAGGCATCTAACCAGTTGCGGGGAGTGTTTTCAAACAAACGGTCTGTTTATTTGGATACACCGATTTACATGCTGAGTAAACGGTTTTAGACCGATTACTCAGCATACATTTTTGTCGTAGCTGTAGCTATTTTCCGTTACGAAATTGCCCAGGTGAGCTCGCCCGTCGACTCGTTCCAGCCTACGTTGAGTAAATGTCCTTTTTGCAGTTCTCCGCTGATAATCAGGCGGGAAATAGGCCGACGGAGCTGGTTGCGGATAATGCCGGCTAGGGGTCGGGCCCCGTACTGCGGAGTAAATCCCTGCAACGCCAGCTGCCGCCGTGCGTCGTCGGAAACGGTCAGGTCGATGCCTTGCTGGTACAGGCTTTTGTGCAGGTGCGCCAGCTGAATATCGAAGATGCGGACGACGTTGGCTTCCTGGATGGGCGAGAACGGAATGATCTCGGTGATACGGGCCAGAAACTCGGGTCGGAACTGCCCCGTCATGCGGCTCATCAACTGCTGTGAGGTTGGCATA
>JAKONH010000477.1 GCA_022702045.1 Spirosomataceae bacterium | reverse complement strand
GCATCACCCATATGTTACTGTACCTTTTCTTTTGGGTATACTAGGTTTTTCAACAACCCAAATTCAGGCACAGTCAGAAACGACTGCGAATCAGAAAGCCTCGATTGCAGGCATTGTATTCGATGCGGACACCAGACAGCCCATTCCTGGGGCAAGTGTAGTGGTTCAGGACCCGTCGGGTAAACTAATAATCGAACAGCGCGTCGGTACGGATGGTCAGTTCCGACTAGATGTAGCAAAGAATCAGACGTACACGTTAAACACGAAGTCGTCCGGTTATGACCCCGAATCCAAACAATTCTCCTTTACGTCAGATCAGCAAACTTCTCTATCTGGCTATGGCATAGCGATGCACCGTGCGGGGAAGACTGCTACGGTAGCTCCGCCAGCACTGACGAGTCAAACAGCGTCGACGTCACCCGTACCCCCTATTAGTACGCAACCAGCATCACCGGGCAATTCGACACCGGAACCTACCGTAACGACGCCAAAATCTGCTTCTACAACAGCCTCTACACCGGTCGCTACTGTGGCAGCAACGCCCGCTCCGGCAGCGTCCACTGCGGCCCCTAAACCCGCGGCTACGCCCATTGTAACACCACCCGCAACATCGGAACAGTCGGCTGCCGTCGTTACCGCTTCGGCACCAGTCGCGACTAAAAACCGCCGGGGAACGGCAGCTACGCGTCGGCAGGCAGCGGCTGCACCGGCGGCTGTTACGCCGTCGGCTCCCGGCAGCAGCGTCGCACCGCCCAAAACGCTCGATGCTAAAGTGAGCAACACGACCCCACTCCTGATCGCTCCGAAGGGTGAACCAACACAACTAAAGTCAATCCGATTTGCGCAAAGTAAGCCCGAACTGTTGCCAGATTCACAGGGTGAACTGGACCAGTTGCTGGCATTTATGAATGGTAATCCGAAAGCCGAAATCGAACTGGCGGGGCACACCGACAACCAGGGCGGTTTTGAAGAGAACATTCAGCTATCGCGCCTGCGCGTCGAAGCGGTGAAAGAGTATCTGGTGCGCAACGGTATTGCTGCCAGCCGAATTGTGGCAAAAGGCTACGGCCCTTCCCGCCCCATCGCCAGTAACAACCATGAAGAAACGCGTCGGCTCAACCGGCGGGTGGAATTCACGGTAACGAAGGAATAACGCGTACCGCATCACACTTTCTTATAGCTTATCAGGAGCGACTCATCGGGCCGCTCCTATTTTTTTCGCCCCACCCAAAGCCCAGCGATCACCAGTAACGTTCCGATCATCGTATAGCTCGTAATTGGCTCGTCCAGCAGCACATACGAGTAGACGAAGCCGAAGATGGGACATAGGTACAAAAACAGCGACGCCCGAACGGGGTCCTGCCGGATCAGGAAAAACCAGAGTTGCAGCGCCCCAACAGACACCGGCAGAATCAGCCACCACAACGCTCCCCAGAAACGCAGGTCATAATGTGCGGTGCTAAAATCGGCGGTAAGCAGTGTAACGGGTAGCAGCGTCAGGCCACCCAGTAATACCTGCCAACCGTTGATGACCAGATTCGGCAGCCGCCAGTTGATACCCGCGTAGTAAACCGTAGCCGCCGATACCGCTACAACGCCAAACAGCAGGATCAGGATACCCTCTACAGTCGCATAGCTGTTTTGCAGCAGCGGATACGTGGCGACACCCACGCCTGCTAACCCCAACAGTAATCCCAGCACTTCGTTTGTACGCGGCCGTCGTCGCAGCCAAATCGCCGACAGCAGTGTGATAAACAATGGATTCGTCGCCGTACTCAGACTGCCGATACCCGCCGACACCTGTTTGAGTGCCAGGACGAAACAACCCAGGTAGATAGTTGTGTTGAGCAGCGAGAAAATAAACAGCTGACGCCATTCAGCCCCCCGTGGCCAGGCATCGGACGTCCGTTGCACGCTATAGGCAAACAGTAACATGCCTGCACCGGCGATAAAAAACCGAACGTTCGCCAGCAGTAGTGGCGGCACCGACTGCACACCTAGCTTGGTCGCAACGGCCGCCGATGCCCACAAAGCCGCAAACAGAATCCCAGGAATGAGTTGACGCATTGCTAGAACCCGATCTTACCTTTTCGGCTGTTCGGTTTTTGCTCGGACGCCCAGTCGCGCATGTCGGCCAGTTCTTTTTCGAAGCCACCTGATAGGATCGGAAAGCGGCACCACGAACGCGGGTCGAGGTTATGATCGTCGAGGTGGAAGCTGGGCGCATACCGTTCGCGCTTCCACTGGTTGCGACTCCACAGCCGGAAAAACCGTTCGACCCAACCCATAAGTTGCTCTCGGTCGTACCGCCCGGCATAGCGCACTTCGATCTGCTTCAACACGTCGACGGGGGCCTGCTTGTCGCGGATACCAGCTTCTTCGATCGAGTTCAATACGTCATAGGGCATCAGGTCCTGCTCGTCGGTTTGCTTGCGATCAATGGGGCGCAGTTCGGCGGTGGGTTGCAGATTATTGACCCGGTGTAATCCTTTTACTTTTATCAATTCGCTCGGCCGAACGTCGTCTTCCGTGGCCAGGCTGGTACGGTCAGTCGGTTCGGGGGCGTTTTTCACATTCAGACCAACCGTTTCGAGCCAGCGTAACCAGCCCCGTAGAAAATGCTTGTCGATGCCGGTAATGGGCGAAATACTACCCGACGTGTCGCCATCCATCGTTGCATAGCCCACAGCCGCTTCGGAGCGGTTCGAGGTAGTCAGGAGCAGCGCGTTGTTGATATTGGCCAGCATCCAGATACTCGGGGCCCGCACCCGCGCCTGGATATTTTGCAGGGCCAGGTCGTCGGTTTCCCACGACAGCTGACGGCCAATCTGCCCCTCGATCAATCCGCGATAGGTTTCTACCAGTCCTTCTATGTCGATGTTTAGGAAGGTCGCACCGATATCCTCAGCCAGCTCTTTCGCCGACTGATACGTATCGTCCGAGGAATTAGCGGTACCCTGATACATCACCGTCAGCAGTTTGCCGAGCATAGCTTCGGGCGTGTCGCAATCCTGAATCGACTTGATATAACCCAGCTTTTTCTTTACCCCGTCGATACCGATATTCTCCACGGCCATGCGAATCATCAGGTAAACAGTAGCCGCAATGGCCGACGAATCGGCACCGCCACTCAGCGACAGGACGTAGCCCTGCGAACGGCTCTTCCGCAGGTAATCGAACAACCCAAGCGCTACGGCGCGGGCAAATTCTTCTTCTTTCAGGTAGCCGCCCCGCTCCCACCCTTCGAGTTCCGCCTTCTGTAACACCGGCGCTATCTCGGGCCAGTCAAAGCGTTCACTAACGCGCAGGTTTGGGTACGCCAACGCCAGGTTTCCCCGGTTCTGCACCTGACTAAGCCGGGTCAGGTCGACGTCGACCACGGCCGGAACAATCACGACATCTTCGTAGCTTAACCGCGCCCCCGACACCAGCAGTTCACCATTCGACGCAACCATTGCATCACCATCGTAGATCACACGGCCGGCTTCATTACCCAGCAGGTTGGTATAGATATAACTGACCCCAAACGACCGCGACGCATCAACGACAAACCGTTCGCGCGTCTGCGATTTCATGAACGCAAAATGGCTGGCTGACGGATTCAGTATCAGGTCGATACCGCGTTCGTATAGTATCCGGCCGGGTCGGTTGGCAATCCACGCGTCTTCGCAGATTTCAAACCCAATCCGGATTCCCGACAGATCGAACACGACATCACCGAAAGGATAAGAAAACTCTCCGTGCGACGGACCGCCAATCCTGATCTCGTCGCGTACGTAGGGCGACCACGGTTGAAACCAGCGGGTTTCATAGTGAATACCATTGTTGGCCAGATACTGCTTGGCGACGAAGCCCAGTATGCGCTTATTGGCGATCAGGCAGGCCACATTGTACGTACGGTTGTTGTAGCGTAACGGTAACCCCACTGCCACAGCAATGTCAGCCGTATAGCTGACGATATCCAGCAGCGATTCGACAGCCTGATCGATGGTGTTCTGCGAATAAAACGCGTCTTCGCAACCATAACCGGAGATGCACAACTCGGGCAGACACAGTAGGCTGACATGCTGCCGCTGCGCTTCGACGATGGCATCAATGATATTTTTCTTATTATGATCCCAGGCCAGTGGAATCTGATTCAGGACACCGGCGGCTACTTTGAGAAGTTGCATTTACAAACGAATGAAAGAGTGAACGAGTGCCGCAACGGATGTTGAAAGAGCGATTCAGCATGGGCGAACACTCTTTGATGGACTCACTAACAACGTAACAAATATGGGCAGGGAATAGGTTTTTCCATGAACGGTCGAACGCATTCGTCCTAAAACAGCAAACGCCCGATGAGTTCACCGGGCGTTTGCTGACTGATTACTTATCGGATCTACTCCCGCACCATACGGACGCCGTAGACCGGGCCGGCTGCGTTGTTGGGCTTCGCCTGCAGCTTCACCGTAACCGACGATTTGCCCCGCGTCAGTTCGATGGGCAGTTTGTACGAAATATCGTAGAACCGGCTTTCCTTGTACTTGTTGAGGTCTTCGCTAACGATCACTTTGTCATCGACCAGGATATCGAACTGACGGCCCCGGTTATCCATCCCCCAGTACGTACCGATCAGGATATTCTGGGCCGTGGGGGCGGTTTTCATCGTGAACGTCATGGCACTGCCGGCGTTGGCGACGCGAAACTTGCGGGTATGGTCTTCACCCACTTCCAGCTTGTCGCCGGTCAGGTTGTGGTCACGTTCGGGCTGCATCTCGCCGAGTCGTAGCAGGTCAACGGTCCGGCGTTCGAGGTCGGCGGCTTCCCGACGTTTCTGTTCGTAAACGGCCTGCTGTTGCTGCCAGCGTTCGGGTGTAAACACGTCCCAGTATACCGTATAGAAGTTTTTTTGCAGGTCGTAGAACGGCCGGAGCGTCACCGCCGACTGACCACCGGTGCTGCTCGTACGAAACTCCAGCGGTTTATCGGTCGCTTTGATCCATGCGTTGGGATCGGCAGTGCTGGTTACAAAGACGGGGACGCCCTGCGTCGGGTCGGGCTCGGTGGCGCCAAGATCACCGGCCAGCAGTACGGGGCCGTAAAAAAACGCCTGCCGGGCCGGGTTATCGGGCATGGCCAGATAGCGCAGGTTAGCCGGTAGCGTTAGCTCTATGTTATCGTCGGTTTTCCACTTGCGGGATACGACCACGTAGCCGTCCTGCATGGTTTGCGAAACGGTTTTACCGTTCACCCGTACGATCATATCGCCACCGAGCCAGGCTGGTTTACGAATCCGAATTGGCAGCGACACCGCTTTGTCGGCCTGTATCGTCATGGAGACAGTCGAGTTGCTGGGCAGGTTAGCGTTCATGGTCAGGTGCAGTCCTTTCTCTTTCCAGTTCAGCGCCGATGGCATGAACAGGTTGACGAACAGACTGCCATCGGCGCCTTTGAAATAGATACTTTCACCATACTTGACGTGGTTTTCCATACCCGTACCGACGCAGCAGGTGAAATCTTCCTCCTCGTTGCTGAAGTGTTTCCGCGTTCCCATCCGCAGCGGCACGAAGTAGCAAACCATACCATCCTGATGGTTCTGCGACGCCAGAATGTGGTTGTACAGCGCCCGTTCGTAGAAGTCCATGTACGAAGCGGTAGGCCGCAGCGCGAACAAATGCCGGGTCAGCTTCAGCATGTTGTGCGTATTGCAGGTCTCCATCGTGTTGTCGGTCAGCTTGTCGTTGAGCTGATCGGGTGTACTCAGGTATTCGTAGTTACTGTTGCCGCCGGGCGCGTACGTATGGTGGTTGACAACCGTATTCCAGAAGAAATCCGACATAGCAAAATCGGGCTGACTACCGGTAAGTTCATACCGCCGGATCGTACCAATGAGCTTGGGAATCTGCGTGTTCGAGTGCCGCCCGGGCAGAATATCGCGCTGATGCGACAGCGAATCGAGCACGCGCCGGTCGTGAAACTTATACGACAGGTCGAGGTATTTTTTGTTGCCGGTTAGCGCGTAAGTGTTTACCAGCACGTCGTTCATCCCCCCGTATTCGCAGAGCAACATCTGCTGAATCTGCTCGTCGGTCAGGTTTTTCAGGATGTCGCCGGTCCAGTCGGCCATGCCCGTCTCGATCGTCAGTGCTTTGGTATTCCCGGCATACAGATATGCGTCCAGCAGGCCAGCCATGACCTTGTGTACGGTGTACCAGGGCGACCATGCGCCGTTCAGATCGAACCCCCGCGACCGGATAATGCCTTTCGACACTTCTGCAAAGACGGTATCTTCTTTCGGGATTGCCCCGACATAGCCCGTCTTGCGAGCCTGCTGACAGTCAGCTAGTTCATCGACCACATAATCGACCCGCTTTTTAAATTCAGGGTCATTGGTAGCCGCGTAATGCAGCGCCATCGCCGACAGGTAATGCCCCAGCGAGTGCCCGGCCAGCCCCGACGACTCCCAGCCGCCGTAGATGTTACCCTTCGGCTTCAGCCCCGAATGCGTCCGAAACTGCGACAGTAGACGATCGGGCTTGAGCCCCAGCAGAAAGCGTGTGTCGGCCTCCTGCGCCGTTTTGAACGGACTGTCGAGCAGTTTTACGTCGCCCGGCGCAAACGAATAGGCTCGCACCGGCACAGCCGTTTTTACCTTCACGCGGGTGTCGTTCTGCTCCGGAAGATAGGTTTGGGCATATGTAAAGAGCGAAAGAGCGAGAGAGTGAACGAGTGTTGCGCTAACGATAAGCACACGTTTCGATGGGAGTTTCATTGATATATGGGGAGGAAAATCTTTATGTAGCCTGGACCGGTCCGCGCTACGGTTGCCGCCGGCGCGGGGCCAGGCTACACTACCGGCAGGCTACACATCTGGTAGGCTACTTATTTTTCAAATCGCTCGTCGCATCCACGCTCCACTCGATGATACCGGCCGAAGCTTCTTTCGGCAACTGAATTTCCATGCGCAACGCGTCGGTTTCGACGGGCTCGAACGTGACCGTATCAAACTGGTCTTTTGTAACAGCATAGGGCGTCTTGGCTACGACGGGCTGCCAGTTGCCGGATGCAGTTTTATAGAGCAGTTTCCAGCCCGCCGGAATGCGGCATCCGCCCCACGGCCCGTCATCGAACCAGTACACCTTTGACGACGCGACGGTGGTGGGTTTAGCAAACGTGTATTGCACCCACTGCGTCGTATCTTTTTTCGGCCACCAGTGGTAGTAGATATTATCGTGGTCGTTGGAGTTCTTGGGCGTTTCCCGGTCGTTC
Source organism: Spirosomataceae bacterium (assembly GCA_022702045.1). Taxonomy (GTDB): domain Bacteria; phylum Bacteroidota; class Bacteroidia; order Cytophagales; family Spirosomataceae; genus Spirosoma. The sequence goes on along the minus strand of JAKONH010000477.1, from coordinate 41,741 downwards.
AGCGCCATCAGCGTTTTGCTGGGTGTCGAAGCCGACAGCTTGCTGGTCGACGCGATGGTTGACGCCGGCGTGACGCGGGCGACGGTGGGTTGTGTAGCCAGCCAGACACTCATCTCACCATTACCCCGGTTCGCCCAGGCATAATACGGAATGGCCGTCAGCGTGGCCGGGCCAAACGCCAGTTGGTTGTTTGGATCGCGACGAACCTTCTGCACGTTGGCCGTAATTTCTTCAACGCCACCTAGCTTACCCGCCCGGTACGAAGCCGTCAGTTGGGCCGTGTCGGGCAGGATCATGTCGAGGACGTGACCATCGGGGGAATCGGGCCATTCGGTGCAGTAGACGATCGGGCCACGTTCCAGCGCAACCTTGTGCTGATCAGCTTTTATCTTTTCGTTTGCCACAACCCGCCGGACGTCCATCGGCAGCGACAACCGCACGACATCCCCTTTTTTCCAGGGCTGATTCAGAACAGCATAGCCGTTCTCTAGCTTATATGTCGCTTTCTTCCCATTGATCGTCAGCACAACGGGACGTTCCTGCCGACTGGCAAAGTGATACAAATCGCCCGGTACGGGTTGGTTCTGCGCCCAGCCCGGCACCCGAATAGCCAGGTCAAACGTAGCCGTTTTGGCCGGATTCAGCGTAAAGGCAATGTCACCGTCCCACGGATAGCGGGTCTCCTGCAGTATCGTTACCGGCTTGCCATCGAGCGAAACCGTAGCCGTGCTGTTTACGAAGAGGTTGGCGTAGAGCCGGTTTCCGCGCTGCGCATAGACGTAGCCCGGCATCGACGGAATAAACCGGCAGACATTACTGGGGCAGCAGGCACAACCGAACCAGGCCGCCCGTGTGTGCTGACCGCGCGATTCGAGCGGGTTGGGATAGAAAAATCGGTCGCCACTCAGGGAAACGCCCGACAGCATTCCGTTATACAACGTCCGTTCGAGTACGTCGTAGAACTTGGCATCGCCGTGCAGCAGGAACAGACGCTGATTCCAGTAGATCTCCCCAATGGCTGCGCAGGTTTCATTGTAGGCACTCATGTTAGGCAGGTTATAGTCTTCACCAAACCCTTCATGCCCGCCCTCGGCGCCAATGCCCCCCGTCAGGTAGTATTTGCTGTCGACTACGTCGTGCCAGATTTTATCGATGGCATTGACATACGCTTTGTCGCCGGTAATAGCCGCTACGTCGGCCATACCCGAATACATGTACGTCGCGCGGACGGCATGTCCCACAGCTGTTGTCTGCTGCGTAACGGGCTTATGGTCCTGACTATATTCTTTACCAGTACCTCGTACGTCGAGCAGGAACTTTGCCAGATCGAGGTAGTCTTTCTTACCCGTCACGCGGTAGAGTTTCACCAGCCCCATTTCCACGATCTGATGGCCAGGCGAATAGCGCAGCTTGCCGGGTCCGAAATCCTTCACCAGCAAATCGGCATTTTTGGTGGCAACGTTAAGCAGCGTTTTTTTGCCCGTTGCGAGGTAGTGGGCAACAGCCGCTTCAAAGAGGTGTCCGCTATTGTAGAGTTCGTGGCTCAGGTCCGACTCTTTTTCCCAGCGCTTCAACCCCGACCACGGGTGTGGGTGCGCTGGGTCGATAGTACGGGCAGTATAAAGATAGCCGTCGGGCTCCTGCGCGGCAGCTACGTAATTAATCAGCGAATCGACGCGGGCTTCGAGTTTCTTGTCGGGAAAGGTCTGGATCGAGTAACTCGCTCCCTCGATGATTTTGTAGATGTCGGTATCGTCGAATGGGTATTCCGTACAGAATTTGGTACCCTGCTTCAAGTGACCCGCTACCAGAAAATTGTCGACCCGACCCGTGCTGTAGCATTGTTGGAGGGCAATCGGGATCGTCACGTCGTGGTTACGCCGGATACGCGGTGCCCAGAACTGATCTGTGACTTTTACCGCCGTAAACGGCACCGGCTGGATTGGATAATCCCCTTTGACAACCGCCATTTTGGCCTTGGCGGTACTGGGTACCTGCGCCAGACCCGCACAGGGCAACGTCAGCACAAGCAGACCAGGTAGAATACGATGGAGAAAATGAAGCAGTTTCTGGTTCATGGTCAGGGGCATACGGTTTGTAGCGGAATCTACGAAAGTACGTATTCGCCGACCGGTCTATGTCTCCTTTCTTTACCGGAACTGCTACTATCTTAACTGGATTTAGCCCGAGTCTCCATTTGTCGGGCTAAATCCAGTATTACCCAACGATTATTTCGCCAATTGGTCGGTCATTGCGTCCAGCAGCACGTCTTTCTGTTTGAGATCGTAGATGTACTCCCAGAACATGATTCCCGCCAGCTTCTTCGACTTCACGTAGTCGACCCGGTTTTTCAACGATTCGGCATCGGCGTAGGAAATAAACATGCGCTGCGTCGGATTCCAGAGATAGGGCGACTTGGCCGTTTCGTCCCAATAGCGGGTGAAGCCGTTTTTATTGATGTATTTTTCCATCAGTTCATCGTAGCTAATGAACAGATGCTTACCCGGCGCAGGCTGATACAAGCCTTTATTTTCAGGCGTCACCTCGTTCCAACCACGGCCATAGAACGGTACGCCCAGCACGATCTTACTAGCCGGAACCCCCGCCCGGATGTGGCCCTCCACCGCCGTAACACTGCCTGTACGGGCGTGCGGAGCCGGGTCCGACTGATACAGCGGACTGTGGTGCCCAGTCTGCTTGTCGTTGCCATGGTACAGGTCGTACGTCATGATGTTTACGTAATCGAGGTATTTCTGCGCGTTAGCCAGTTCGGTATGGTTCACGAAGGCGGTGTCGCCCCCGGTCGCCGACGTCAGCAGGTAGTGATTCTTACCCGTACGGTTGTCACGCTTACCTTCTTCATCGAGCCGGTCGCGGAGTGCTTTCAGAAACAGCGTGTAGTTCTGTTTGTCTTCCGGACGAAAAATATTACCCGCTCCGATTTGCGCCGGATACTCCCAGTCGATGTCGACGCCATCAAGCTTATTTTTCTTGAGCAGCGCGACAGCCGCATCGGCAAATTTCCGGCGCGATGCGTCATTTAGGGCGGCATCGGAAAAGTACCTGCAGCCGCCCCAGCCACCAATTGAAATCAGGATTTTCAGGTCTTTGTTGACTGATCGCAGGCTGGTCAGCGCGGCCATGTTCGCTTCGTCTTTTGCTTTCATCGGTGCCAGTCCACCCATCGAATCGGGAACGGCGAAGGCATAGTTGATGTGCGTCAATTTACGCGCCTGAATCTGGTCTTTCGTCCAGCCGCCACCCGTCACGTAGCCGATCATCACATGCGATTGCCCGGAGGCTGATGGGCGAACCAGAAACGAAAACGCGATGAGCAGACTGCCAACGAGCTGTGTAAAACGGATCATCGATACAAGTTGAGTTTAGTTAACTACAGCCCCGAAGATACTTCGCAGTACTGAACTAAAGCTGATAGTTTTTTAGCAAAAACTGTTCTGCACCGCAATGATCTACTGGCAACTGCTTTTATTACGTTCTAAATGAGCCTGTTCACCTGTCAGGAACCCTCGAATCAGGACCATTGCCCACCTTTGCTAAAATCGATGTTATGCATACGCAGTCAGCCCCGGCTCACCCCATACTTTATACATCCTGGTTAAACGCGGTTCTGGCGCTCCTTCTGTCGCTAACTGCATCAGCGCAGCCAACGACCGAAACCGCTCATTTCGACGTGACGATGGAACAGCCTGACTCGCATATAATCCACGTCACGTTCCGCTGCCCAGTTCGCCACGCACCCACGCTGGAGCTGAAAATGCCGAGCTGGACACCGGGGTATTATCAGTTGATGAATTACGCGGCCAACGTCGGCAACGTTCGGGCAACCGACGAAACGAATCAGCCACTGAGCTGTACAAAAACGGGGTCGAATACCTGGCGTGTATCGACGACATCGGCCCGTACCCTGCTCTTTTCCTACGATGTCACGGCGACACGCGATTTCGTCGCCAGCCCGTACCTCGATCGGCGCAAAGGATATATCTCGCCAGCAGGTGTATTCGTTTACGTTGCCGGGCGACTTCAGCAGCCCATCACACTAACGGTACACCCGTACAAGCACTGGCCCGACATAGTCGCGACGGGCCTGGATTCGCTGCCTGGCCAGCGCCACACCTTTACCGCCCCCACCGCCGACGTGTTATACGACAGCCCAATTCTGATGGGCGACCTGAACCAGCTACCCAGTTTCACCGTCCGCGGTATCCCGCATTACTTCGTAGGGTACAACATGGGACAATTCGACCAGCAGCGGTTTGTCACGGACCTACAAAAAATCGTCGCAGCGGGAGCCGATATCATTGGCGACATTCCCTACAAACACTACACGTTTCTGGCCATCGGGCCAGGTGGGGGTGGCATCGAGCACCTGAACTCGACATCCATCAGCTTCGACGGATCGGGGCTAAACACGGCCAGAGGCCGATTTACGCTGTACAGCTTTCTGGCCCACGAATATTTTCACCATTATAACGTCAAACGCATTCGCCCCAGGGCGCTGGGGCCGTTCGATTACGAGCGTGAGAACCGTACCAGAATGCTGTGGGTATCGGAAGGGCTGACCGTCTATTACGAATACCTGATGCTGCGCCGGGCCGGGCTGATCACGCAGGATGAGTTGCTCCAAACATGGCAGGGCCTGATTAATTCATTCGAGAACAAGCCGGGACGACTAGTTCAGTCGGCGACACAAGCCAGCTACGACACTTGGTCCGATGGGCCATTCGGCCGGCAGGGAGACGACGCTTACAGGACGATTTCGTATTACGAAAAAGGCCCGATCATCGGTCTGCTGCTTGATCTCGCCATCCGGCACAAAACGCAGAACAAACGATCGCTTGACGACGTGATGCGTACGCTGTACAAAACGTACTACCAAGCGAAGAAACGAGGGTTCACCGACGACGAATTTCAGACAGTCTGCGAAAAAATAGCAGGTACGTCGCTAAGCGAGGTCTTTTCCTATGCATCGACCACTGCGCCCTTCGACTACAAAACGTACCTTGCCTATGCCGGGCTAACCCTTACGAAAATCGAACAAACGCAGCCTGCTGGCTGGCTGGGCCTAACCGTTCGGGCGAGTAACGACAGCGTGCTGGTAACAAAAGTGGATTGGGATTCACCCGCCTGGAAAGCCGGTATCCGGTCCGGGGCCTGGCTGCAAACGGTCGATGGCAAACCCACCGACCTGGCTGCCGTCCGGGCATTGAGCACAGCCCAAAAGCCGGGTGACTCTGTCACGTTTCAGGTTATGCAGCAGGGCAAAACCAGTGAACAAATCATTCAGCTCGGCACAAAAACCAACTGGTCGTTTACCCTTGACCGCGCTCTTTCGCCAAACGCCTTGCAGGCCAGGATTTTTACGGATCTGTTACACGGCAATCAAGCTGCGCCAACTACATCGTTACCAAATCGTTAAGTCTGGCCGGGTAGCACGATTTCGTTACCGGGAAGGTTGTAGTTTCGTTGTTGTACAGATCAGGTTACTTATGGACACACGGCGGGATTTTCTAAAAAAAGCGGCTTTACTAGCCGGTAGTGCAGGCTTCACCAATGGTCTGCCCGCATCCATTCAGCGGGCGCTGGCCATTGCACCAAAACCCGGCAGTACGTACCTCGATGCGGAACACGTGGTCGTTCTAATGCAGGAAAACCGGTCGTTCGACCATTGCTACGGTATGCTGCGGGGCGTTCGCGGCTTCAACGACCCACGCGCCATCACGCTGCCAGACCGCAAACCCGTCTGGCTACAAACAAATAGTGCCGGACAGACCTACGCGCCCTTTCGGCTCAACCTGCGGGATACGAAAGCCACCTGGATGAGTTCGCTCCCGCATTCGTGGACCAACCAGGTCGATGCCCGAAACGGAGGCCGCTACGATAAGTGGCTCGACGCCAAACCATCGGGCAATCCGGCTTATGCGCAGATGCCACTGACTATGGGCTACTACGACCGAAACGACATTCCGTTCTACTACGCTCTGGCCGATGCCTTTACCATCTGCGATCAGAATTTCTGCTCGTCGCTGACCGGTACGACGCCCAACCGGCTTTTTCTCTGGACCGGCACCGTACGCGAAAACGCCGACGCGCTGGCCCGCGTCCGCAACGAAGACCTTGACTACGACAAACCTGCCAGCTGGACAACCTTTCCCGAACGGCTCGAAGACAACGGCATCTCGTGGCGCATCTACCAGAACGAAATCAGCCTGCCCAGCGGCCTGTCGGGCGATGAAGACGCGTGGCTCAGTAATTTCACCGACAACCCAATCGAATGGTTTTCGCAGTATAACGTCCGGGCCTCGGCCAGCTATCAGCAGTACCGTCTGCATCTGCTCGATACGCTGCCTGGCGAGATCAGCGCGCTCGAAAAACAACTCGCCAGCCTATCATCCGACAATCCGAACTACAAAAAGCTGGACCGTACGCTGGCTCAGAAACGGCAGTGGCTGGCAACGCTAACCGCCGAGAAACCGCTGTCGGTCGATCAGTTGTCGGCGCGGGAGCGGGCGCTGCACGAAAAAGCCTTCACCACTAACGTCAACGACCCGGACTACCGCAGCCTGACGAAACATACCTATCAGGACGGCGATACGCAGCGGGAGGTACTAATTCCAAAAGGCGACGTACTGCATCAGTTTCGCAACGACGTGCAGTCGGGCAAGTTGCCGACAGTGTCGTGGGTGATCGCGCCGGAAAACTTTTCCGATCATCCCGGCGCGCCCTGGTATGGCGCGTGGTACCTGTCGGAAATGCTCGACATTCTGACGCAGAACCCTGACGTCTGGAAAAAGACGATTTTCATCCTGGCCTATGACGAGAACGACGGCTATTTCGACCATGTTCCGCCCTTCGTAGCACCCCACCCCGACCGACCGGAAACCGGAAAAACTTCCGACGGTGTCGACACGCGCGTCGAACACGTCAGTCTGGCGCAGGAGTACAGCCGGACAGTAAAGAATCCGCAAAAAGAAGCGCGGCAAGAAGCGATCGGACTAGGCTACCGCGTCCCGCTGGTTATCGCGTCCCCCTGGAGCCGGGGCGGCTATGTCAATTCTGAAGTGTTCGACCATACATCCGTCCTTCAGTTTCTGGAAGGCTTCATCGGACAGAAGTACGGCAAAAATGTTCGCGAAACCAACATCAGCCCCTGGCGACGGACTGTCTGTGGCGACCTGACGTCGGTCTTTCGGCCTTACAACGGCGAGTCGATTCCCCTACCCGCGTTCGTTCCACAGAAGCCGTTCATCGAAAGTGTTCACAAGGCAAAGTTCAAGCAGGTACCGAGCAACTTCCATCCGCTTACCGTCGATGAGATCAGTGCTATCGGTAAACCAGTGGAGTCGGGCAGCATCCTACCCCGGCAAGAACCCGGTACGCGCCCGGCCTGCGCCCTCCCCTACGAGCTGGCAGCCAATGGACGATTCAATATCAAAACAAATACCTTCGACATTACGCTGTCGGCGGGTAACGAGCGGTTTGGCAAACGGGCGGCTGGAGCCCCGTTTATGATCTACAACATGCACGACCATTCCGTGCGCAACTATGCCCTGACGCCGGGTACACACCTGGCCGATTCGCTGCCGCTTGCTACGGACGGAACCTATTCCTTTCGTGTATACGGACCGAACGGTTTTTACCGCGACTTTACCGGCGACTCGAAGGCGATAATGCCTACAGTCGTTGTGTCGCTGGTGCCCAAAAGTGCGACGCCCGAGCTACAGATTCGCCTGACAAATCCCAGTTCGACACAGGCCTTGCCCATTGAGATAAACGATGAATCGTACCGTGCAGAAAAACAGCAACTGGTCCTGAACGGCAATCGGTCTACGCTGATACGCTGGCCGTTGCAGGCCAATAAGGGCTGGTACGATCTTACAATCCGGTCCTCAGGCCCCGTCGTCAATTTGAGCGGGCAGCGCTTTGCCGGTCGGGTCGAAACCGGTGCGGAAAGTATCAGCGACCCGGCGATGGGTTAATAAGGACGAACGAGAACAGACATAAGACGAAAGATCGCTCTACAATATCCGTTTTTCGTCTTATGTCTGTTCTCGTTTGTCTCAACATTCAGCGCTAATCGCTTCTACCCAGTCTGTTGCTGACAACACTTCGCATTTGAAATCAAATTGTTTTTTCAGGGCGGCTAATTGCTGAGCCTGACGCCGGATGACGGCCTCCCCAACTGAATCATCGCGGTATTTGTCGCGCCGGATACACTCCTCGACTGGCGTATCGACCAGCTGATATGTAACCGATACCGGCTCAGGCTGACTGAGCAGCAGCTTCCGAAACTGACTGATATACGACAACCGCAGGTTCGTGTTGTCGATGACCAGATTCCAGCCCTGTTGCAGCCCTTTCAAGATAGTCGTCGTCTGCAATTCGCCGACCATCCGTTCGACGCGGTCGCGCTCGTGCTCGGGCCACGTCTGGTTGTATTCACTCAGCGACACCGACAACAGGCTACGCCGGAGGTCGTCTCTGTTGACGCGCAGATAATCGGCTTTATCGCGGCAGTGTTGCCTTGCCAGCGTCGATTTTCCACTGCCACTTAACCCGATTAAAATCAGCACTTTTTTCATGGTTTGTTCATGTCCGACCGGCGTTGTCTACCGGTCTGTTTTGTTGTACGACGACTAAACATCAATACGCGGGGCATTTGTTTTATTAGATTAAATCTACATTAAAAACACAACTGTCTGGACATAGTCAGATTGCGCGCTGTGAGTCATCCGCTACTTTTGCCATTGATTATAATTAATCTAAATAAATGAAGGCACTCTTTACGACTACTTGCTACATAGTCTGCTTTGTACTGGTACTGACGACGGCTACGCTGGCTCAAACAACCGGTACAATCCGCGGAACGGTTAAAACAAACGATGGATCGCCGGCTTCGTACGTCAACGTGGGTCTGGCCGAAACCCGGCGTGGCACTACCACCAATGAAGACGGCGCATTCGTACTGCGGGGCGTCGCACCGGGTACATACACCCTTCGTATTACGTTTGTCGGGCTAAAGCCACAGGACAAAACCGTTACGGTATCAGCGGGTGAAACAATCTCGTCCAATTTTACGCTGGAGGAAAGCGCGTCGCAACTCGACGAAGTTGAAGTTACGGGCTCAAACAAAGTTGTTCAGGTAGGAAAAGCAGGGCTGGCCCCACTCGATCTGCCCCAGATGACGGGCATCGTCAGTAATGTCGTTATCGAAAATCAGCAAATTTCCCGGCTTGGCGACGCCATTCGTAACGTGTCGGGCGTATCGCTGACGCAGCAACGGGGCGGGGTTGCCGAAACGTTTACAGCGCGTGGCTACAGCATTGGTATTGCAGGTGGCGCAGGCAACATTTTTAAGAACGGCGTTATTTCCAACACAAACGGCTTTCCCGAAGCCAGCACGCTGGAGTCGGTTGAAGTGCTGAAAGGCGCGTCGTCGTTACTGTACGGTAACGTCTCGGGCGGCCTAATTATCAATCTTGTCACCAAGAAGCCCCGGTTCGACTTTGGAGGTGAAGTTCAGATGCGGGTCGGTAGTTTCAACCTGTATAAACCCATCATCGATATTTACGGACCTATTGCCAAAAACCTGGCGTTTCGTGTAGTAGGTACCTACGAGAAATCGAACAGTTACCGCGATGTCGTGAAGACCGAGCGTGTGTATGTTAACCCGTCGCTGCAGTACAATCTGGGCAGTAAAACCACGATCCTGCTCCAGGGCGACTACCTGAAGTCGAATCTGACGCCAGACTTTGGTGTAGGCTCACTGAATCAAAATCAGGACGCCGTTATCCCGGATGTTCCCCGGTCGCGTTTTATCAACGTAGCCTGGGCTTATAATAACCTCGATCAGAAATCGGGGTCGGTAACCGTCAATCACTCGTTCAGCGATAGCTGGAAATTGACGGCTATCGGTGCAGCACAGCAAACCAATGTAACCGCTTTCGGCACAGCCGTTCCCAACAACAACGTCGCGGCCAATGGTGACTGGAACCGGACCCTGAGCCGGACGCTGACGACCGAAAACAACGCAACGGCGCAGGTAAACCTAACCGGTCGATTTAACACGGGCAAGATTGCTCATCAGGTATTGGTCGGAGCCGATTATGTGGCGGTGACGAACATCAGCAATTCATTTACAATCACCAACAGCAACGGCACGACGGTAACGACCTACGACAAGTTCAACCTTCTCAATCCAAGCCTGTATCCCGAGCGCACCGACATTCCTAACGCTAACGTGATAGCCCGGACAACAGCGCCGTCGCTACGGAGTGGGGTGTATGTTCAGGATCTGATTGCGTTGAGCGATAAATTCAAAGCCCTAGCGGGTGTACGGTGGTCATCGCAGAAAACGATTCAGACGACAATTTCAAATCAACTGACCGGCGTCGAAACGCGTGGAACGGCCATCGACAAAACCGACGCGGCTGTCTCCCCCAAATTCGCGCTGATCTATCAGCCCACGCGGACTACGTCGACTTACGTCAGCTACGCCAATAACTTCAACATTAACACGGGCGTCGACATTTATGGGGCGACATTGAAACCGTCGATTGTCGATCAGTATGAAATCGGCGTAAAAAACGATCTGTTTAACGGCCGGGTGTCGGCCAACGCGAGCGTGTACCGCATTCAAAATAGTGATCTTGCCCTGACCGCCCTGACCAAAGCCGACGGTTCACCCAACACAGACACGAACGTGAAGGAATTTACCGGGCAAACGACGAGCGATGGGTTTGAGGTAGATATCAATGCCAGCTTGTCGAAGAACTTTTACTTCCTCACAGGCTACGCCTATAACTATATTCGCTACACGAAAACGGCACAGACAGCCGGCGCCTTTATTGAAGGGGAACGCCTGACGAACAGCCCCGCCCATACAGCCAACGCTACCATTTTCTACACGTTCGATCTGCCTAAATTACGCGGTCTGAAACTAGGGGCATCGGCTTTCTACACGGGTGCTCGCAACGGGGGTAACAACAACACTTACGGCCAAACACCTGCGTTCAGCCGCCTGATTCCGCTAACTGGTTTTACGACTATCGACCTGACGGCGGGCTACGGTTTCCGTGCGGTCTCGTTGCTGGTAAAGCTATCGAACATCACCAACGAACTGAACTACCTGATTCATGACCGCTACAGCATCATGCCGATTCCGCCCCGGCAACTGACGGCCACGCTGTCGTATAAGTTTTAGGGTTTCGGTATACGGTAGCCGGTTTTCGGTGGCTACCGCATCGGTGTAAAACGAGTCAGGGCCAGCACTTCCGCAGTGCTGGCCCTGACTCGTTTGAACTCTGTCCTTTGTCATGCTGACGCAGGAAGCATCTTCGGAAATAGCCTGTTTGCCGAGTTCCTGAAGATGCTTCCTGCGTCAGCATGACAAAAATAACCTACTTACCTTACGACAATACGCCTTTGAACGCGTCATCTTCGACAAATGGCTGACTACGAACGCGCTTGCCAGTCGCTTTATAAAGAGCGTTGGCCACAGCGGCTCCGGCGGGTGGCAGCGACGGCTCGCCTAGTCCGGTCGGGTCAATTTCGTTCTGGACAAAATGGACTTCTACGGCCGGGATTTCATTCATACGAATCAGACGGTAGGTATCATAATTGTGCTGTTCGGGAATACCGTCTTTAAACGTCAGTCGGCCGTACATGGCATGTCCGATCCCATCGACGATACAGCCCGTTACCTGCTGCCGCGCCCCGCTCTGATTGATCACGACGCCACAGTCGGCGGCCGAGTACACCTTGTGTAGTACGGGCTTGTCTTTCTGCATGATCACCTCGCCCACCTGCGCGACATACGACCGGTGCGAGAAGTACACGCTGAAACCCTGCACGACGGGTTTCCCCGCAACGGTTTTCTTCGTACCCCAGCCTGCTTTTTCGGCTGCCAGTTGAATGACGCCCTTCATCCGGTCGACGTCGTATTTGATCGCACCGACCGGTTTTTGTCTGGCCCGGTCGAGCAGGTCGAGCCGGAACTGTACGGGGTCTTTGCCCGCAGCCTGCGCTACTTCATCGAGAAATGCCTGTTCCGCAAACGCCAGAAAGTTAGTAATCGGCGCCCGCCAGGGACCCGTCGTAATGGACGACTTATGGTCGACACTATCGACAAGCAGATTATCGACCGCCCCCGCCGGGAAGTTGTCTTCGCGCGTAGCGTTACCCGCGTTGATGCTTGCACCCCGCAGTTTGTAGCCGATCAGATTCCCCTGCGCATCGAGAGCTGCGTCGAACCGGTAGCGGACGGCGGGGCGATAGCTTCCTCCAGTCATATCGTCTTCACGCGACCAGATCACCTTGACCGGCGCTTTTACCAGCCGCGATACCTGCACAGCTTCCAGCGCATAATCGGCCTTGAGCCGACGGCCAAAGCCGCCCCCCATGCGGGTCAGTTGCACGGTCACCGCTTCGGGCTGTAATCCCAGTAGTTTCGCCGTTTCATTCCGGGCCAGTTCAGGCGTTTGCGTTGGACCGATCAGTTCAGCGCCGTCAGGCCGGACATGGGCGAAGAAATTCATCGGCTCCATGGGGTTGTGGGGCAGGAACGGACACTGATATTCAGCCGTAACAACCTTGGCCGCGCCCTTGAAAGCCGCGTCGACGTCACCATCTTTCCGGCGGACCGTCGCGGTATTGCTGTCGAGCATGTCGCGAAACAAGCGGTTATGATCGGCCGTGCTTTCGGTCGTATTCGTTTTGGTCCATTCAATTTTCAGCGCATCCTTCGCTTTCTTCACCTGCCAGGTCGACTTACCAACCACAGCCACATTGCTGTCGAACGTTACGACATCGACAATACCGGGCATGGCTTTCACAGCCGCACTATCAACCGATTTTAGCGTGTAGCCGAACGCGGGTCGCTGTAGCATGGCGAACAGCATACCGTCGCGGTACACATCGAGACCAAACAGCGGCTTACCGGTCAAAATACCGGGGTTGTCGACATTTTTAATCGTCTGCCCAATCAGCTTGAAGTCGGCCGGGCGTTTGAGCGGAACGTTGGTCGGGATGGGCAGTGCAGCCGCTTCCGTCGCCAGATCACCGTAACTCAGTTTACGATTTGTCGCCGTATGCACAACGTAGCCGGGCGTGGTCGAGCAGTCGGCGACGGGGACGTTCCAGCGATTGGCCGCTGCCGTCAGCAGCAGTTGCCGGGCCGTGGCCCCTGCCTGCCGCAGCCGCGTCCACGAGTGCGGAATGGAGCCACTTCCCCCGGCTACCTGCCGTTCGAATTTCTTTGTGTCAAGTGGCGCCTGTTCGACCACGACCTTCGTCCAGTCGGCATCCAGCTCTTCCGCAACGATAATCGGGAACGCCGTCTTGATTCCCTGCCCGACTTCCGGGTTCGGCGACAGAATGGTCACAACCCCTTGCGGATTGATGGACAGATAACTGTTGAAGCCCACACTGGAAGCCGCTGCTCCCGTTGCCGGAATGGCTTCGATAGCCCCGGCGGCTTCACTGTCGAACCAGCTAAAACCCAGCAGTAAACCACCTCCGGCGACTGCGGCACCCTTCAGAAAATTTCGGCGGCTGGCAGTCGTCATGATTTGCTTTTGGTTTTAGTGATCGCTGGCGTTGCAGCCGCAAGCTGAATGGCTTCCCGAATGCGGTGGTACGTACCACAACGGCAGATATTCCCCGACATCGTTGTGTCGATTTCCTCGATGGTCGGTTTCGGATTACGTTTGAGCAGCGCAGCCGCCGTCATAATCTGCCCGGCCTGACAATAGCCACACTGCGCCACGTCGACGCTGTCCCAGGCTTTCTGAACAGGGTGTGTACCGGTGGCCGACAAGCCTTCGATGGTGGTGATTGTTGCTTTACCGATGGCCGACACCGGCAGCGCGCAGGAACGGGTAGCTTCCCCGTTGAAGTGGACCGTACAGGCTCCGCACTGAGCGATGCCGCAGCCGTATTTGGTACCGACCAATCCGAGATGATCGCGAAGCACCCACAACAGCGGGGTATTAGGATCGACGTCGGTCCGGTAGCTACGGCCGTTGATTTGCAGCGTGAATACTGCCATACGTAAAGAGGTTCAGGTGAAGAGACCAAATTACGAAATTTCCCCGACAGCGCCGGTATTGGTCTGGTAGAAAGAGCGGTTTATCAGGCTGACTGTCACTTATTTCAGTCTCAGCAGACGTTGGAAGCTTCCTGGGTTAATTCAGTCAGCCGAAAGCTTGACATACCTATACGGTTTTATATCGACCCCTGTCCGGCTCCGTAAAACGGTACGCGTTTTCCAGGGGAAGTTAAAGGTCGCATAGTTTACACCACCAGTCAACAAAGAGAGTTTGATCTGTAGCGTCTGGTTTTTATCTGTCCAGACAAGGGTGCGGGCGTCTGATGACACTACGATTTTCCGCTGCTTCACCAGTTTACCCTGTTGTTCGACACCCTGCACAAGATCAAGCGTATCAGTTGACTGGATAGGTTCCGAAAACCGGATCTGAACGGTAACTAAACTATCGGCTCCTGCCGGGCCTTTTACGTCACTACCGACAATCTGTGGCCTATTCAGCGTCAGTTGTAACTGTCCCAGCCGTTTTAGAAACAATGGGTAGATATCAATGAGCTGCTGCCCCTTCTGCCTTGTATCATACAGTCGACGCAGTTCCCGATTAAATAGCGAACTGGCGAAAAACCCACGTGTCTCGTTCTGCAACGCCCAGTCCTGACTTACAGCATCAGCAACAGCAGGAAAATAACCATGCACAAATAAGTCATACACCGCCCAGGTCATGTATTCGTTGAACGTACCATGCCGATGCTTCTCGTAACCACTGCCCAAGTCCCATTGACTGGCCGCAAACGTGTCGTTCACCAGGGCAGCATATTGATCTGTAACCGGGTTGACAAAGGCATGATCGAGTTCCGTAAACAGCATATGAAGGCCGGAAGCAATTTCCTCCGGCGTAGCCCGATCACTCGTTTTACCGTCAATCACAAAATCGGGCAGAGTGCTGAAATCAGTACCGACGCCAGCTACCGTCCGGTGGCAATTCATACGTCCGACCAGGGGCGATATAATGATCGCGTATGTGGTCAGCTCCTTTCGTTCTCCCAGCTCGTTTTCCAGGAATTGTAGCATTTCATTATAATGCTGCGATTGTAGATAGTTGGTTGCCAGGCGCTGATAATGAGGCAAATGCGTCTGATAAAACTGACGAAAGTTAGACAGGCGAACAAAGTCGTTGATCAACCTTAATTGTTCATCGAATGGCGTAAAGCCTTTGTTTGTCTGAAAATCAATCACTCTAGCCAGCCGATTCGTACTGTCGAACGCAAACGCATAGGCGTCTGTCCTGAAACTGAGGTAGCTCTCCCATTTGTCCCGCGAGTAGTTGACCTGCGCCAGTAGCGGATGATGGGTAAACTGATCGAAATAGGCTCTTACCTCCTGATAATAGGTCCCGCGTTGATTTACTTCGTACGGATCACTTTTCCCGTAATCGGTCAGGGCCAGGATGATGTTTGCCAGTTCATAGGCTTCCGACAGTCGGACAGGGCCATTGGTAATGATTTGTGCACGAACGTTCGCGCCAACACTGCCCAGTAGGCATAGTAATACCAGGGTAGTGTTTCGTACCCAATTGACTTGCAGCATGATTTATAGACGATTACATCAGATTTAGTGCCTGTTTGACGGCCTCTTTTTTACCCCGTGAAACCGGCAGTTCAGTTTCGTTGGTCAGCACCAGGAAATCGCCGACATCTTTCCGCCAGCTTTTAATCCATTTTTTGTTTACCAGATGCGACTGATGACAGCGTAAAAAGCCGTGTGGTTTGAGCAGTTCTTCATACTCGTAGATAGGTTTGCACACCAGTATGCGCTCCTGCGTACGCAAAAAGAAAGTCGTGTAATTATTAGCAGACTCGCAATGGATGATGTCGGCAACGTTCACCAGCCGGGTTTCCCTAGCAGTGGGTAAGGCAATACGCTGTTCTTCGCCCGCCTGCTGTAACCTGAGCACCTCCATGAGATTATCCAGCTGCTGGTTCTGTACTTTCAGTTTATGCTGTTTGGTTGCCCTGTCTACTGCTGCCTGCAACTCATCGATGTCGACGGGTTTGAGCAGATAATCGACGGCAGCAAAGCGCATCGCCTGAATTGCATACTGATCGTAGGCCGTGACAATGATCAGTTCGAAATCGCGATAAGGTAGACTCCGCAGCAAGTCGAACCCCGTTTGTCCGGGCATTTGTATGTCCAGAAACAACAAGTCAGGCCGATAGCGATACAATAACCCTTTCCCGGTTTCTGCATCCGACGCGGTCGCGCAAACGGTTACCTGCGGACAATACGTTTGCAGCATCGTCCGGAGGTTGTCTAGGTTATGCTTCTCGTCGTCGATCAGAATAGCGTTCATGCAAACCAGTGATTAAATCGGACAGTAGCATTCGTTCCTATCGCCTGCTCAGTGCTGACAGTCAACTCAATCACCTGCGCCGGAGTGAGGTCATTGAGCAACCTGATCCGGTCGCGCGTCAGCTTCAGACCAAATCCACTGACAGAACTGCCCTCTGTCAGTCCGTTACCATTGTCGCTAATCCGGGCAATCAACGCGTCCTCGACCTGGCAAAACTGTACAGTAACCAAACCCATTTCTGCCTTCTGTGCCACTCCGTGTTTGACCGCATTTTCCACCAATGGCTGTAGGAGCAGCGCAGGAATATCAGTGTCGTACGAATTTATAGTGTCATCGAGTGCGATCTGAAATTGAAAGCCAAAGCGAAGCTGCTCTAAACGCAGATACGTAGTCAGCAGTTGAATCTCTTCATCTAACGGGATCATCTCCCGATTGGCATTCGTCAGCGATTGACGCATCAATCGGGCGAAATCGGCCAGATATTGATTAGCCCCTTTGACATCGTGCCGGTTGATGAGTCCCTGAATAGAACTCAGCGCATTAAATACAAAGTGTGGATTAAGCTGTGCGTGTATCGCCTTCAATTCCAGTTGCAATTTTATCCGCTTCGCCACTTCCTCACGGCCTTTCCGTTTTTGGCGAACGAGCAGAACCAGCAACGCCAGTGCCCCCAAACCAACTGTGGCAACAAGAGCGACTGCCAATTTGAATGCGCCGGATTGATACCAGGCAGGGGCAACCCGAAACCGAAACTCCGTGACGTGCTGTGGCTGGGCCGTGTATCGAATGCGAAGTCGGTACGAGCCGGGCAGGAAGTCAGTGAGCCAGATGAAATTATTGTCGTACTCATTATCTCGCCAGGGATTACTAACCTTGTCATCCCCTACCAGTTCATACTGAACCTGCTTTTTGGTGTAAATAGTGGCATTCAGAAGCAGAATCAAGTTGTTGTCAGTAGCTGACAACACCAGCTTACCAGACGCCTGACTGGGCAAAGCCTGTGATGTGTCTTTGGCCCAGGGGTACTGTAACTTCCGCAGGAAAGCGCCTACGTTATTGGCTGTGTAGACGCGGGTTACGCGGGGTTTTATCGGCATCCAGGCCACCATTGCGGTCCCGACTATCTGTTGGTTATCGGTGCGCCGAACATCCACCACCAACGTATGCCCCAGGGGGGCTCTATAGCTGCCAAGATAAGCCATCTGCGGTAGTCTCGCCTGCCTGATCAGCGCGAAATCCGTCAGTTGCAACACTGACTGCCAGGGTACGATCGTTCGGCTGGTGGTGTAATCGGTTACCTGATACTGATACCTGACTGCATTTTTTGCATTCACGCCATGCAGAAAAAAATGCGCCTGCGCTGTATCGAATGTCGGTCGGCCAATGATGGATTGCGGACGCAGGTGACGAAAAGCAGAGTCGTTGTATATGCCGTCAAACGCATGGCTATTATTTTGCTGATTCCAGAACGAATCATTACCCCGACGAACGGCTATGATGATTCCCACCGTCGATGGCTTGTCGAGCGCTTTATCGGTGAACGTCTGTGAATAGCCGCCCCAGTCGATCTGAGCGAAGACAGGCCACATGACGAGCCACAAAAATAGAAGCAGGAACGCCGTTCTCATACCGTGAATCAACACGGGCAAAGGTCAACACTTCTATCGATCTCTTAACGGTTACTGTGAATTCGGCGACTTTGACTGTGAATTCGCCCGAAATGCTCAACCAATCATCTTTATTGAGACAGATCGTTCACACAACTTTACCGATCCCACTCAAGCCAGTCGTCGGCGTCGTCTTCATCGGTCTGTGGTGGCTCGCTGGCTTTTATAAAGTCGTAGGCAATCAGGCTTTTTCCGTTGGGCATCCGGTAGGTCTGGGAACCGTCGAAGCGTAAATCCGGTGCGGCATGTTGCCGGAGCGCTTCATCCGACACTTCACTGGCGATGGCTGCCACAGGCCGGAGTGTCGTCACACCGGTATTGCTGACCCAGCCGGTATCGTTACTGCGCTGCAACACGACGTTGAGCAGCCCGCCCGGCCGGAGAACCTGCCGAAAGCTGGCAAACGCCCGCTCCAGGTCGACATATTCCAGAAAGAGATGACAGATAAGCAGATCAACGGAATCAGGTGGGATGGCGACTGGCTCCTGATTGATGTCGGCCTGCACTGGTATCAATCTGTTCAGAATCGGGTCGTAGCGATCCTGACAGATGGCAAGGTAGGTCGGGTTCAGGTCGACGGCGTATACGGTCTGCGCATCCACAAAATGTGTGAATCCGTTCCCCGTACAGGCACCATAAACGGCCACAGTCTGCGGGTACCGCTGGGCTACCTTTTCTCCGGTGATCTCATTCAGCAACGCCAGCTGCCCCACCGTTTCGTGGCTCATATGGCGTTCATAATCCGCATAGGGGACTTCGTTCCAGGGGTTCATATGTATTCGTTTGGCTTCGACCAGCAACCGGACAGTCAAGTCAACGCCAGTCGGCGCACCCAGCACCGCTCACTCGACCGGGTATTCCTGGAAATATGCCCGTGTAAGGTCGTAGAATTGGCGGGCGTCGCTGAGCAGTAAGGCAGCTTCATTCTCGCTTATGTAAGCCTGCATGTCGTAATCAGCCGATTGCCGGGTGCGAAACAGGTACCGACAATACGACTGGCTTCAACATCGAACAACTTTGTTTTGACGAACAACTCCCTGAATTTACTCCGGGCGGCCGAATGCTTTTTCGTGTACGTATTTTTAAACTTCAGCAAGGCGCTTACGCACTAGAAAAAGGCGTAGTACGCCCGGTTTGCCACGGCTAACTCGCGGTCATGCCGCAACAAAAAGTCAGCGCCTTCTATAGCTGACTCAGCCCTGCCAAGGCACAGCAACACCTCGTCTTTCATAGCACCATGCCGTCTTTTCTGACCTCCTGATAAATGGGACTACATGAGTCTTTATATCGACTGTATGGTACGGGCAACGGCGACACGACGAGCCTATAATCGAGCAGGAAGCGGGTCTCCAACGGGCTAATCCGCCGAATCTCGGCGAATGTATCAACCTTCTCGTCGTTCAGGACGATCATCAGGTCGATGTCAGATTCCTCGTCCTGGTCACCCAGCGCGTAAGAACCGTAGAGTACGACCTCGCGCAGCCGGTTGCCGTACATCGCCGGCAAGGCCGCTTTGAATTCGCATACGATGGGTTCGATAGTTGGGTTTATAGTCGCTTCCATGATTGACAAAGCTAACCGATTTGCAACCCGTACGCAATCGACGACTAGGCCAGACTTTGCTGGCTCTGCGTCATAGCTGCGCCCCGATACCTTCCCCGGAAATAAATGTACGAGCCGATGACCAGCAGGGTATACACCACGGCCAGGATGTAAGCGCCGTTGATGAAGAAGTCGAGATAGCTGATGCTGCCCTGGCCGAAGTTTTTGTAGAGCAATACGCCTACGCTCCCCAGATAACCATACCAGTCGGCCAGGGTTACGATGAAGCCAACGGTGCTGACGTAGCGGAACGACGCTACCAGCCGCTCGAAATACAGGCCGTTGCACGGAACATAGCTCATGTACAAACCCAGCCCGGTCAGCAGAAACCAGGTACCGGTTGTAAGCAGGCCACCCGTGTACGCCCAGGTACTCAGGCCCACTAACGCCCCCCCCAACAACATGAGGCCGTTCAATAGCGTGAAGGCCCGAAAATTGTCGGTGACGCGTTGCAACAGCGCCATGACAAGCAGCACACCAACGGCCACCAGCGTTTCGGTTTTGGCGAAAATACCAGGATTGCTCACCCCCGCATCGCGCAGAATTTCAGGACCAAAGTTGTCGCGGAAGTCGCGGAACGCCGATAGCAGTACGTAGGACGCAATCAGCAGTACCAGCCCCGGCCCGAATGTACTGACGAAGGCCTGACGCTCCTGCGCATCCATGGGTTTCCGCTCGGTGCGCAGGGCACGATCTTCAGCAGTTGGTGGTGGCAATAATGTCAGGGCATAGACCGATAGCAACAGCGGCAGTACAAACAGCGCGCCGGTAACGAACGGTAGCCAGAACTCCGAAACGCCCCAGCCGGCGCGAATGGTCAGGGCTATGGTTTTGACAAACCCCGACGCGAAGATAAACGAGGCCGTCAGCCCTGCGACGAGTGCATCCGTTTGCTTCCGTCCCTCCAGAAAGCCGAGCATAATGCCGTAGACCATGCCCAGCGGCAGGCCATTCAGAAACAGGAAGCCGATATTCCAGGGAGCCGGTACCAGCGCAAAGCCCAGCAGTGCCAGCTCGGCAACACCGATAAACAGCAGAATACTCAGGGCCCGACGGCCCGGCGTCATCTCCGACACGACCTTCACGCCGATACGCTTCGACGCTGCATAGCCTAGCACCTGCGCCGTAATCAGCCAGATTTTGTACCTAACCCCGGCAAACGCCACCCCGTCGAACGACACGGCAGTGATACCCTTGCGGAAGGCATACATACAGGCATACGTGCAGAAAGCCGCGATGGCTCCGAACAGGGTAAACGCTGTTGAGTGGCGAAGGAAGGCGGGCGATGACATTATGAGTGCGTGGTAGATTCGTGCAATACGCAAGCTACTCAAACTAATCCGAAGTTGCCGTTTGGGTAGCCGATGGGCTGAGTACTTACCGCCGGACGCGCTCGCATAAGGCCAGGTAATGCTCGATGCCGGGCGTTGGCAGGTCTATTTCCTTAGCCCGTTCGTCCCAGCCGCGCACCTGCAGAATTTCGCGAAAGTATGGGTTTTGTTCAAACTGTGTGGCTTCATCGGTGGTCATCGGCCCGCCCTGAAACATAAGCGTTTGGGTACTGGCCTCCGACAGTCGGGCGCGGTACTCAGGCTGCTTGTATACCAGATAGCGCTTGGCGTTGACGTGGTGTTCGATGAGCTGGCCGATCTTTTCCGAGAAGCCCCGTTGCCGCAGAAAATCAGCCCCCAGCCGCTCGTGATCGATGGTACCGTAACCGTCCATGTAGCCTTCTGCAGACCCTACCGCCGAATTCACGGGGGGCAACAGGTGACCAATATCATGCAGGAAGGCCGCGACAACGGTTTCGTCGTCGGCTCCGGCCTGCTCGGCAAGTTGCGCGCATTGCAGCGCGTGTTCGAGTTGTGTGACAGGTTCACCGTAGTACTCGTCCTGCCCGCTCTGCGCGAAAATCTGGGCGATGGTTTGCATAGTTAGGTCATGGTTTGTGGTTTGTGGTTATTCATCGTGTAGCCATTCCGCCGGAGGAACGACGAACCACAAACTGATTATACCGGAATATACGTCCGCTCGACGGTACCATCGTCGTACAGATCGAAGAGTGCATAGCCCGAATGGGTTTGCTGGTAGGTTGCGTCTTTCCACCAATTACCCGCAACGGAGCCGTTACAGAGGTAGGTTACGCCGTTGTACTCGGCGCGATCAAGCAGGTGCATATGACCACTCAGACAGGCTTTCACGTTAGAATGCTGGTAAAAGAGCGTGATCAACTGAGCCGCATCGGGCAGGGCGATGCCGCCGGGAATCTGCCAGTTACCCTCTTTTGCATTGGTCTCGAAGGCAAAAGCCGTTACCGACACGATGGGGATATGCGACATGATGAGCACTGGAGTTTTCCGGTCGATCTTCGCCAGTTCCCCTTTCAGCCAGTCCAGTTGTTCGGGGTCGATACCGCCGGTGTACCACTTGCCATCAGCTTTCGGTTGTACGCTGTCGAGAATGATGAACTGCCAGCCCCCTTTATTAAAACTACGGTACCGGCCACTGATGCCCATCTGATCGACAGCCCATTTTTTCCCGTATAGCGGATCGTTCTGCGCGTTGTCGAACCCCCAGACATCGTGATTGCCGATGCAGTATTCGATGGGCAGGCTATTGTTGGCTTTAGCGACGGAATGCCAGACGTCCCATTGTTTCTGCACCTTCTCGCGATCTTCTTTCAGGGCATCCATGATGACGTCACCCCCGTGCAGGATAAAAGCCGGCTTATCGCGCTGCTGCTGTACATGCTGCAAGCAGTTGGCGACGCCATCCATCGGCTTTTTGTCGGGGAAAATATGCGTGTCGCCCAGGTAGGCGAACCGTAGACTCCGCTTGCGGGCTACCGTAGTCGTTATCCGTTCGTTCGTGGCCGGCAGCAGGGGCAGCAGCCCGGCCGATTTCAGTATATCGCGACGATTCATATTGACTTTAAGCTTGCTTTTTATCGTTCCTAACAGGCTTGGAATGACAAAATTGGTCTTTCTACAATGCGTAAGACGTACGCCACTTACTTTTTCTTGCTGTCTATTTTCCGCCTGTCACCGTATCGATGGGCATTCCGACCGGGTGATCGGCCGTAAACGTAAGGCCCAACAGTTTGGCCAGCGTGGCGGCTATCTGATTCTGGTAAAGCACCGGCCCGTTTTTCTGTTCACCCGGCGTGGACTCACCCGGCGTGGACTCACCCGGCGTGGCAACGCCTGCTCCTAAAGCAGCCAGCCAGATCTGGTAAGAATCGGCGGTTTTGGTACCGTAGTCTTTCCAGCGGGCTTTAGGCGTATGGCCCCGTCCGTGATCAGTGGTGATAAGCAGCGCCGTTTTACCAGCATATTGCGGCACCGACTGAAGTAGCTGCCAGAGATCGCTGAGGTAGCGGTCTATCGACTGTACCATCTGCAAATGCTCGGCGTATTGACCCGCATGAGCCAGGTCATCGGTTTCATCGAATGAAAGGAATAACACCCTCGGGCGTTTTTCCTTGATGTATTGCCGGGCGGTAAAGTACGTTAGCATGTCGGCGCGGACACCATCGCCGAAGGGGCGCGGCAGCAGCCGGGTCATATCGGTCAGCAGCGAGTCGGGACCGGTGGTGGGCTGACTGGCTTCGTTGGCCGAACTGGCGTATACACCGCTCCGTTTTTCGTTGACGGCGGCTTCAATCACATCCCACGATGAGAACGCGGCCACCTTGCCGGTAAAGCCCGGTTGCTGATTGATAAACTCCAGCACCGTGACATTGGGATTATCAATCTTATCGTTCGACTTGATCCGGTCATCGGCATATCCGCTCAGTATTTCGTTGTAGCCGGGGTAACTAAACCAGTGCGGGTTCGACACGTTCATCCGGCTGCCCAGTTTCCGGTTGCCGTACAGCTGGCCCTGTTTCGCAATCGTCGTCCACAAAAACGGCATGAACCGCTCACGCCGTTCAACCGGGGTTTTGGCCCAGAATGCTTTCCGCGCAGCCGACGTATCGCGACTGTAAACCGGATCGAAGAGCAGTGTCGAATCCGCTCCGGAAAACACGTCCTGCCAGCGTACGCCGTCCAGCGTAACAAGAATCAGATTTTCGGCCGGTTGCGCCAGCACCGGACCACTACCGAACAGGCATAACCAAAGTAGAAGAACGCGCATCGAATGCATAGGACCTGGGTGCGTTAAGAACTGAACATACTACTGTATCACTAAACTATTTGTCATCCCGACGGCAGGACCGGGCCACCGGGATGACAAACAAAAACAGTTAGCAACGGCTTATTTCAACAGCCACATCTGCGCGTTAATATCGTCATTACCACCGTATTGACTGGTAACGGCGGCCGTATTGTTAGCTGTATTATACGACCGCTCGGTCGCCGGGTATTGCCAGCGCAATGGAATCCGCTGACTGTTGCCGGTTCCGGCCCCTACCAGGAAGGTCGGTACACCTGTCCGACGTTGATTGTAGAATGCTTCCAGACCCGAGTTCTGGGCGAAGGCCAGGTACTTCTGCGTTAGAATCTGCGACAGCCCTGTTGTACTGCCCGCGTACTTCACGGCCGACTGGGCATAGTAATCGGCAAAGCTGACGTTGACCGTGTAGGTGTTGAAGTTACGATACCCACCATCGGCTGAGAAGTAAACGGTGTTGGCGCCATCGGTGATTCCGTAGAACGACCACGACGCTTTGATACCATTCTGGTAGTACGTTTCGGCATTACCTGTGGATACCCAGCCCCGGTTTATCGCTTCAGCGATGTTGAATTGCAATTCAGGGTAGCCAATCAGGATATACGGCTCCGCCGTGTACGTGCTGTAGTAGTGCTTCCGGTTGATAAACGAGTACACGCCCTTTGTTGCGTTCGACGACATCGTCGCTAGATCTTCGCCCGACGATGCGCCGACGAAGGCCGAAAAATCGGTTGGTTTCACACCAGCCGCCACCTTGGCCGTAGCGGGTTCGGCCACGACAAACGTACGCGGATCGTTCAGACGGGTCAGCGTACCGAGGTAGGTAGCAGCCATGTTCTCGCGCGTCGCGTTTCCGCCGAAGTTATCCGGGTTCCGGTTGTACTTGTTGAACTGACTGTTATAGACATATTGCAGATTATCGTCCGACGACGTCATAATCGGGTATTTCGTCGGGTTGCTGAGTACGTCGGCAAAACGGGATTTCACGTTCAGATCCGTATCCGACTCTTTGCGACTCAGGTTTACCAGCACACGCAGCTTGTATGTGTTGACCGCTTTCTGCCACTTGCTCAGGCTGTTGCTGAAATAAATATCACCCGACAGGTTATTGTCGCTTTGGGCAATCAGCGACGCCAGATCGGCGTTAGCTCCATCGAGCCAGTTCAGAATCTGGATATACACCTCTTTCTGCGTGTTGTATTTCGGTGTCTGATTGCCCAGACCCTGCAAGGCTTCGGTCATCGGAATGTCGCCGACACGCCGGGTCATGTTTTCAAAAAAATACGCCCGGAAAAACTTGCCTAGTGCCGAATACGCATTGACGTCGGGCAGACCCGCCTTTTTGGCTTCTTCCTCCATCTTCACCACGTTTTTCAGCGTCGTGTAGTTGAGGCCCGTTGTCGTCCACGCATAGTCATTGGTCGCGTAGTAGTTATAATTGCTCGCGTAGAACTGATTGTAGCGTTGGTTGTCGTTCCAGCCACCACCACCAGCAACATTGTACATGTCGTTGACGACGCCGTTGAACACCAGCGATGCAGGAGCACTCGTCGGCCGGTTGGGGTCCTGTTCGAGCTGATCGAACGGTTTTTCGCAGCTTGCCAGTGAAAGCACTGCCAGCAGGGAGAGACTATATTTTTTCAGGGACATTTCAGTTTGTAGTTTGTGCGGTTCCCCGCTGGGGTTTGCGGTTTGTCGTTCTTGCAGTGGCAGGACCGGACGCGCCAGCCAACCACGAACGACAAACCACAAACTGATTTTAAAATGTCAGATTCAGGTTGATACCATACCGACGGGTGGTCGGCGTTTGCAGGCTGGAGATACCACCCGTCAGAAACTGATCGAGGTCAATGTCCTTGTACTGTGCGAAATAGAGCAGGTTACGGCCGACCAGCGATACACTTGCCTGCCGGACACCAAAGCGGCTAAGCGTTTTCGTTGGCAGCGAATAGCCGATAATGACTTCGCGTAGCTTGGCAAAGCTCCGGTCCATCAGAAATGATTCAGCCTGACCATACATGCGCGCAACGTAATCCTGCGCAAACGTGGCGGTGGTGTTGGCACCGTAGTTCAGTTCACCATAGTTCAACACGTTACCGTTAACGTCATAATTCAGCGAACCACCCGTCAGCACGACGCCACTACCGACATACGATTTTACACCCTGCACGTCGTTGACACGGGCCGTTCCCAATGCGCCCTGTACGGTTTCGATATTACGACCGCCCTGGAACGTCTTCTGCCGAACGTAGTCGCCGATGACACCACCTACTCGGCCATCGAACTGGAAGCTGAACGTCAGATTTTTATAGTTGAACCGGTTGTTGATACCCCAGACGAATTTCGGGTTCACATAGCCCAGGAACTGTGCCACCGGATTGACGATTGGACGACCACCCGCGTCATTGATGTACTGTCCGTCGGGTGTGCGGACAAACGCGCCAGAGTAGAAACCATCCGTACGGTCACCGACGCTGATAAAGCGGTTGCCGCTACTGCTGCCAACAAAATAGCTGGATGCCAGCGTGTTGATACCACCGTCGGGATATACTTCTTTCAGGCGTTCGGTGAAGGTCGAATAGTTGGCCACTACGTCCCAGTTGAAGCCAGTATTTGAGCGGATGGCTTTACCCGTCAGTGAGATTTCGCCACCTTTCTTCTGCGTCATGATTCCATTGACCAGGCGACCGGTATATCCCGTTGCTTCCGATGAAGGCAGCGTAAAAATCCGCGGTCCGTCGTTGCTGACGTAATACGCAGCATCCAGCGCAAGCCGGTTGTTCAGGAACCGAATGTCCAGTCCAACTTCCGTTTGCGAGGTCGAGTTCGGCTTCAGGTTGGGGTTGTTCAGCGTATTGGTGTAGTATGCGCCGGGTTTGTTGTTGTACAGCAGCGGCAACGTATACACCGCCGAATTTTGGTATGTCGGTCCGCCATACGACGACGAATAGTTGTCGCCGTAGCCAACGGGGAACGATGCGCCGGGCGTCGATCCGATGGTCGATTGCGTCAGGCCGTCTTTCACATTGGCGTAGCTCGCCCGTACTTTCAGAAACGAAATGCCCAGACTGGCGGGTAATCGCACATAATCCGATACCACAGTACTCAGGGCTACCGACGGGTAGAAGTAAGCGTTATTGCCGGCTGGTAGTGTCGAGAGTTTATCGACGCGGCCGGTGGTTGTCAGCGTCGCAAAATCGCGGAACGTAAAATCCGCCGAGTAATACGCTGACAGCACCCGCATATCTGCCGTGAAGTTACTGGCAATCACCGGGTTCGATGAGTTGGCGAAATTATATACGCCCGGTACGTTGAGGTAGTTGGTGCTTGCGTAATCAGAATTGTAATTCAGGATACGGGCTTCGCCACCAGCCAGTGCGTTTATCGTCAGATCGCGCGAAATTGTCTTGTTATATTGCAACAACACCTGATTGATATTATCGAACAGGTTCCGGCGGTCTTCGCGGTAATCACCCCGCCCTTCCTCCCGGCCGTATGTCGTAGCCGAATACGGCAGTTTTTCCGTCCGCAACAGGTTGTACGTCGTCAATTGCGTTTTGGCCGTCAGTTGCAGGTTGTTAGTAAGCTGGTATTTCAGCGAGGTATACCCATACAGGTTGTTGTTGTAATGCCCACGCAACCAGTATTTTGCCAGAAACCAGGGATTGTTATACCGCTGATATTCCGCGTAAATCTGTTTGTCCTGCGTTTGTTCCCGGCCCGGTTGCCAGATCTGCTTCATATCGTCGATGTTCCAATCGGCGCCACCCCAGGCAACTATGTTATAAATCAGCGAATTCGGACCGTAGTTCACGTCGGGAAAGTTGGGCGTGAATTGCCGGTTGTAATTCATGCTGGCATCGAACCGCAGTTTCGGCGAAAACGTATAGCCACCCGTCAGGTTAAAGTTGACGACGTTCAGCTTCGTATTCGGCACCAACCCACGCTGGTAATTATACGAGGTCGAGAAACGCATATCGTACTTGTCGCCCTGTGCCCCAACCGAAATATTGTTGTTCGATAAAACACCCGTCTGAATAAATCGGCTCAGGTTGTCTTTACCACGTGGCAGAAACGCTGTCGGCTGCCGGTTGCTGGTGAAGGTAGCGCCGTTGGGAAATTTCGTCGTGAACGACTGTCCCGGAATCACCGGACTGTCGTACTGAGGCAGTAGCTGACCATTTAGCGCAGGGCCCCAGATGTCATAGTCGCCGTCGTTGAGCCCGTTACCTTTCCCGTCACCGAAGGCATACACCCCGTGGTCGCCCGGACCGTATTCATCCTGCACCTTCGGAATGGCGATGAAGCCTTGATCAAACATCTGACTTGTATTGACTTCCACCGAGAAACCCCGCTTGTCTTTCGTACCGCGCTTGGTCGTAATCAGAATAGCCCCGTTTTTACCCCGGAAACCATACAGGGCCGACGCCGACGCGCCCTTCAGCACCGTGTACGTATCGATGTCGTCGGCACTGATGTTCCAGGTATCCGACGTGATGGGAATACCATCGACAACGAACAGGACATCGGAATTACCACGCAACGAGATGTTGGGACGACCCAGCAGTTCGGCCGAGCTACCGATGGTCAGACCGGCCACCTTACCCGTCAGCGAGTTGATCGGGTTCGGCTCACGCGCTTTGAGCAGTTGATTGCCATCGACAGTCTGAATGGCAACGCCCGTTTGCCGAATGTCTTTCTTGATACCGAGTGCCGTTACCACAATTTCGTTGAGGTTGGCCGTACCGGCTTTCAGTGCGATGTTAATAACCGAGCGATTGCCGATAGCCACGCGCTGATTGTCGTAGCCAATAAACGAAAACGTCAGCGTCGCACTGGCCGGATTACTGACGTTCAGACTGTACGTGCCGTCTTCACGGGTCGTCGTGCCGGCGTTGCTGCCCTGCACCAGAATGGAGACGCCCGGCAGCGGCTGCTGATCCTCGGCGGAGGTTACGCGACCAGTAACCGTCTGCGCCAGACTCGGCAGGGCGCTGAGACTAATCAGCAGCAGTATGCCCGCAAGGATGCGGGAGCAACTGATCAGTCGTGTTGAGAGGAGAGATTGCTTCATACAAATTGTAGGCTAGTATGTATTTACCCACAAAAGTACCCGCGGCAAACCCGGACAACATCCGCCTGTTTATCAATCGTTTATGAATAATGTTACCAAAATTTTACGCAAGTTTAACAATCCTGCCTTGAGGTTATCGGGCAAAAGAAATAAGTAGTACGCGCGTCGTCGATAAGGTGCATTACTATCAGTTGAATGGCTTACTACCCGCAAATAGATGAGCAAATGATCGGTTAACAATACGGTAAAAACCATTGACTACTGCTAGTTATCCGAGCGAATTATTCGACAAAAAAAGTTGACGACTACGGCACTAATCAGGTCCAGCTTATGTCGTATTAGTAAGGTAACTTACGTAATTTACTGAATCAGTATGACACCCCTCGACGATTCACAGTTAGCATCCGATCTGCGCACGGTTGTATCAAGACTAACGAAAAAGCTACGTAGCCATTCGTCGGGCCGTAGCCCGCTGTCGATGACCGAACGGAGTGTGATCAAATTGCTTGCTGAGCACCCAATGCTGTTGCCAGGCGAATTGGCAAAACGCGAAAAAGTAACGTCGCAGTCGATGTCGCAGATTCTGGGTCACTTGCTTGAGTTGGGTTACATCGCGCGGCAACCGCTGGAAACCGACCGCCGAACGGTGGGCATCTCGCTCTCGGAAGCGGGCAAGGCGTTTTTGAACACCACCCGACACGAACGCGATGAATGGCTGTCCGATGCCATCCGGCAAACCTGCACCCCCGACGATCAGGTGCTGTTGCGTCGGGCTCTTGGGCCGTTAAACCGGCTACTTGATGTTGATTGAGCGGAAAGAGAATAGATAAAAGAAGAAAGAGTTTTGCGACGCTACTAACCCTGTCTTTCATCTCTCTTCTTTCTTCCAGTATAGAATACAACCACTTATTGACCGAGTACGAATTGAACAGTCAAACTTTCCGGGCCTTCGGTAGCCGCAATTACCGCCTTTATTTTGCCGGGCAATCCCTCTCACTACTGGGAACCTGGATGCAGAAAACCGCCGTTAGCTGGGTCATCTATTCAACCACCCATTCCAAACTGATGCTGGGCGTCAGCGTCTTTGCCACGTTGTTTCCGTCGGCGCTGCTTACCTCCATCGGGGGTGTCGTGTCCGACCGGTACGACCGCTATAAAGTTCTATTGCTGACACAGGTCCTATCGATGGTGCAGGCCATTTTGCTGACCGTCGTCGTGTATTTTCAGGCCGACGCTGTCTGGACAATCATTGGCCTGAGCGTATTGCTGGGGCTTATCAATGGCTTCGACGTACCAGCCCGGCAGTCGCTGGTATACGAACTGGTCGACAACAAGGCCGATCTCTCCAATGCGGTGGCGCTGAATTCATCGATGGTCAACCTGTCGAAACTGATTGGGCCCGCCCTAGCCGGACTTGTGATCGAGCACTTTGGCGAGGTAGTCTGTTTCGGCCTGAACGCGATGAGCTTTATTGCCGTCATTGGTTCGTTGCTGCTTATCAAACTGCCCGCGTTTACGCCCCGCCCCCATCCCAAAAATATGCTGGGCGAACTGGTAGAGGGATTTTCCTATGCGAAGCATACAGAGTCGATTCGGTTTATCATCACCCGACTGGCCTTGACAAGCCTGCTGGTACTCCCCTTCACGACACTGATGCCAGTCTACGCCAAAGACATTTTTCACGGTACAGCCTCGACGTTTGGTCTGATTGATAGCGCAATCGGACTGGGCGCGTTTGTGGGTGCCCTTTATCTGGCTTCGCTTAAACCGACGACGAACCTCAACAACGTTCTGGCGATCAACACATTTATCTTCGGCTCCGGGCTGATTTTATTTTCCCATACGGGCTGGTATCCGCTGGCACTCGCGCTGATTGCCGTTGGTGCCTTCGGTATGATGTCGCAGATAACCATTACCAATACGCTGCTGCAAACACAGTCGGACCCGATCATGCGCGGCCGGGTAATCAGTCTTTTCGTCATGGCCAATGCCGGGATGCAGCCAATTGGCAGTCTGCTGGCGGGTATCGTGTCGCAGCACATTGGTGTACAGAACACCGTACTGCTTCAGGGCCTGCTGGCACTAGGTATCGGTGCCTTCCACGTCCATCATCTACGTGCTGCCCGTCGACCCAAACCGGTTATTCAGCCGGCCCCGGTCGCCGTTCAGGAAGCCACGCTGACGGTTTGATCGCTTCTTGCGTAGTAGTTCTAAACGGTTTTCAAAAACCGTTTAGAACTACTACGCAACGTTTAGTCTAATCGCTTGACTTCCAGTAGTTGCTTACCATTATTCAGAATAATGAGCCGGTTTACTTTACCGCCTGCATCTTTCGGAAACTCCATGACAAACTCATACTCACGGGTAAAAAACTGGTTTGCGACTTTAGGGTAGAGAAATGTGGTGATGAAATCCTCGCCCGACAGCTTCAGACGGTTGTTCTCGCGCTCAATGCTGATTCTCTTACCATCGGGGCGTAGGTACGTTCCCGTATACATGTCAAGCGTCTGGACGGGAACGTTGATGAGTCGATAATCGAACGTTGGATCAGGGGCTATCTCCAGCCCGTTCAGGTCATCGATTCGGGCGATAGCGGCCCACCCGTAGAAATCGTTGGCCAGTCCGATGAGCAGTTCATTATGCCCCGCCCGCAACGGAAGCATAAACGATGTGTTTTCGATGGAACAACGCCCATCCGGTTCCTTGGCGATTGGTCGCCCGTAGCGATTCTTGTCCAGGTAAGCTAGTTGCCCGTTCAGGTATACCCACGCTTCGTCGACAAATCCGAAATTCAGCTTTCGCTTCCGGGCAATGTCCGACTTAATCGCCAGTTTCAGCCAGACAAACCGCC
The DNA here is from genome assembly GCA_022702045.1 of Spirosomataceae bacterium. Classification (GTDB taxonomy): domain Bacteria; phylum Bacteroidota; class Bacteroidia; order Cytophagales; family Spirosomataceae; genus Spirosoma. The sequence goes on along the minus strand of JAKONH010000477.1, from coordinate 9,962 downwards.
GTTCGGTACTCTTGCCAAACGTGCGGGTCAGGTTTAGCAGCCCCTGTCGCTCGGTGGTCAGCACCTGCCATTTTGTTTCCGGCGTCGGCAGGAACGTTTCGCCGAAATCGACATTCTTTGGCGTGACGGAGGGGTCGCTCACCGCCCAGCTTCGGATATAGCGCGGGTCGTAACGAACCGGATCAACGCTGGCTTCTGGTGAGAGACCAGCGACCTGATCCGGCGTTACAACAAGGTTTGCTACGCTCATTTCGCCCTCAAACCCCATTCGTCCGTCTGTCGTATTGGCTTCCAGCTGCCCGACAGCCAGTGTTGGTGTGGTGGTCTCGTTGATGTACAGGCGCATCTGAGCACCCGACACCACCAGCTTTACGTGGTTCCATGCGCGCTGGGTAAACGACGCACTGGTCTGGTACTGCGGATAGGTATTCCACAGCAAAACGCCTTTTACATAAGGCGCATATTGAACGGCGTCGCCAAGCGAGGGTTTACCCTCCTGTGTCATGCGGAAATAGATGCATTCGTTTTCGGCGGCATCCCGATGGCGGAAATAAAAAGTGAATGCAGTGGGGTTCACGTCGAACTCGATTGTGCCGTCTTTGAAGACGAAATCCTTGGTGATCACGGGGCCGGCATCGGGCGCCAATTTCATCACCGAGCGGCCGTCTTCCTGCACGAATGCTACTTTTTGCGAAGCAAACGTCCAGTGATCGGCGGTCAACGCAGGCACAGCAGAGACTTTCTTCTGGGCGATAAGCACCGTACTGACTAAACAAAAAAACAAGGCAAGCATATGTTGTCGCATGGGATCGAAAAGGGTTGAAGTTGCACAGTGAATCCGGCAACAAAGCTGCTGGTATACCACAAAGACACAGGGTCACGTCCTGTTCAAAGCGAGCTCAAACCGGGTTCAAACGACCATGCAGGGGAACTATCCAGCTTTTTTATCGTAGGTTCGCCTTATACGCAAAACCAGTTGAGCGATGAAGGTCGATGAATCGAGTCTACTGCAATGCCGACAAGCCGTGGAGATTAAACTTGGCTGGGGCAGCAGCCAGCACTGGACGAATGTCGACTTCGAAACCCTCAGCGACAGGGTCTTTTCCGAAACGGGGATTAGCTTGAGCGTCAGCACACTAAAACGGCTTTGGGGAAAAGTGCCCTACACCAGTTCCCCACAGGCGGCCACCCTGAATGCGCTGGCGAATTTTATTGGCTACCCGAGCTTCCGGGATTTTGAAGCCGCCCATCGACAAGTCACTCAGTCCGTTCCGACGCCTGCCGAACCAGCCGCTACGCCCCAGCCCGTAGCTGCGCCCGCAAATCGGTCGCTTCCTCAGCGAGGGGCCTGGGGTGTTGGCCTGCTTACAGGTTTGTTTCTATCGCTGCTCATTGCCTTTTCACTACGTCCGGACGCTCCCAACAGCTTGCCCGCTTCACCCACGTACGCATTCAGCAGCCGCCCGGTAACGAAAGGTATCCCCAATTCGGTTGTGTTTACCTTCGATGTGTCGCAGGCCCAGACCGACTGTCTCGCCGTTCAGCAATCCTGGGATACGCGTCTGCGCTTTCCGATCCGGCGAAATCAGCATCAGGCGACATCGATCTATTACTTTCCGGGCTTTTTCCAGGCGAAATTGCTTGTCGACGGGCGCGTGGTGAGCGAACACGATCTGCTCATTCCAACGTCAGGCTGGCTAGCCCTGATCAACCAGAAGCCAGTACCCGTTTATTTACCCAGCCAGGGTGTTATTTCGGATTCGGTCATGCAGGTACCGCTGCCCATCATTCAGGCGCATCACATCCCCTTACAACCGCAGCCGCCACAGGTACATTACTACAATGTGGGCAATTTCGACCCAGTCAGAACCGACGACTTTGACTTTACTACGCAGGTTCGGAACGAGTATAGCGCCGGATCGGCTGTTTGCCAGTTGACACAGGTGGCGCTGATACTCGAAGGCAGCGCCATCCTGATCCCCCTGTCGAGCAAGGGCTGTGTATCCGAGCTGATGCTGCTGAGTATCGACCGGCAGGTATCCGGTAAAAAAGCCGATTTATCGGCCTTCGGCGTCGACTTCACGAAGTGGGTGACGATTCGCTGCCGGGGCCATAAAAAACACGTTCAGTTTTACGTTAATGGCCAGTTAGCGTATCAGGCCCCCGCTCCTGCCAAAGCGTCACGGCTAATCGGTCTTGGCTACGCTTTTCAGGGAACAGGCGCCATACGCCATGTACAGTTGAAAACGGTAGACAAATTAGTCTATCAGGCATTCCCAGCCGCTCCGACCGTCAATCCCTAATGTAGCCTACAGGTGGCGCATGCTAACCAGCTCGAATTAACGTGAACAACACATCAATTCGCGGGTTAAAACGCAGAACCTTACCCAGCGAATCCGGCAAAGATCATGACTAAGCTGATTGCCATTGAAGAGCATTTTCTGACGAGCGACATTCGTTCGGCCTGGGCCACGTCCGCCATCGGTCAGGAAGGTACCGACCGACTGGATCAGGGCATCATCGACGAACGGCTCGCGGATTTGGGCGCGCAACGGCTGGCGCTCATGGACGAAGCCGGAGTCGACGTGCAGGTACTGTCGGTAACGACACCTGCTCTGCATAACCTTGAACCGGAACAGAGTATAGCATTAGCCCGGCAGACCAACGATTTCGTAGCCGCGACGATCGCGCAGCACCCCACGCGCTTTCAGGGCTTTGCTACGCTGCCCACAGCGTCACCAGCTCATGTTTCTTCCGAGCTGGAACGATGCGTAAACCAGCTCGGCCTGGTAGGTGCCATGCTGTGCGGACGTACCCGCGAGAAGAACCTGGACCATCCTGACTTTCTACCCATGTTTGAAACAGCCGCCAGGCTAAGAGTACCGGTATTCATTCACCCGCAAATTCCCCAGCGCGCCGTCCGGGATGTGTATTATTCAGGCTATAGCGACACTGTCGATACAGCTTTTGCCACGTTTGGACTGGGCTGGCATTACGAAGCGGGTATTCAGTTTGTTCGTCTGGTCGTGGCCGGTGTCTTCGATAAACTTCCCACACTTCAGTTGATTCTTGGCCACTGGGGCGAGGTCGTTCTCTTTTATTTGGAACGAATGAATGCGCTTGGGCACGTCGCTAACCTGCAACGACCCATCGCCGATTATTTCCGTCAGAACCTGTATGTCACGGCCAGTGGCATGTGGAGTCAGGCGTACTTGCAGCGCTCCCTGGAGATCGTCGGCCCGGAGCGAATTTTGTTCTCGACCGATTATCCGTATCAATACCGGCCGGGCCGCCAGGCTCGCTCCTTTCTGGAGCAGGCAGCGGTGCCAGATGAACAGAAGGCCCTGTTCGCGCACGGCAACTGGGAACGGCTTACGCGAACGGCAACTACGTCAGCAACGTAGCCAGCAGGTGGTGAGTTGTCTTAGACAACCCATTGACGAATAGTTTCTTCGGCATAGCCTGCGCTGGAACTCATGCCTTTACCCCCGATGCCGGTTAGGATGCGAATGTTTGGCGTAACGTCGTGTTCGAAGATTTCAGCGGGTGTCTGACTATAAAAACCAGCCCACGCCTTGCGAACCGTCAGCGGGAAGCTAGCGATACGGCGGGCTTCGGTCAGCATCAGGTTATTGATGTAATCCTGCGTATGGTAGCCGAGGTCTTCCTGCGCAGTAGCGGCTGCGTATTCATGCGAATCGCCGACGATAATCGAGCCGTCAGTCGCCTGCTTGAACAGGATGTGGATACCCCATTTCTGCAACTCAGCCAGTTCAGACGAAACAGGCGTCAGTTGCTTGTATGATGGACATTCCTGAAATGCTTCGTAGCGACGAATCGTCAGCCCCGTCAGGATGTTGCCGGGCAACGCCAGTCCGGCAACAGGTTCGGCTAGCAACATCTGAAGCTTGCTGACAACCAGGCCAGCCTGCGCCAGCACATCAGGAAAGAGCAGTCGGACTTCGTGACCACCGCACAACAGCACACGCCCGCCCTCGACCGGCTGCCCGTTTGCCAGCATCACTCGTACATGATCGCCGACCGGCTCGCAGCCGATTACGACGGAACCGGGTCGGTAGTCGACGGCAAGGTTTTCCTGTACAAAGCCGATCAGTCGATGAATCATCTGCTCCGGCTCGACGCTTAGTTCGTCGGGGAAAAACAGGCCGCCGTACACATAGTCGGGACGCAGCCCTGGCCACTTCGCCAGCACCTGTTCCTTTGATAACAGTTCGCTTTGGTAACCGATGCCATTGTAGCGGTCGTGCAATTCATTAGTGACCTGCCATTCGCTCGGTTCCGAGGCTACGTAAACCGTACCGTTTTGCCGAATAGTAATGTCTGTTTGTTGCTGAATCTCACAGTATAGTTCTAGACTTCGCCGGCCATAGTCGAACCACCGCCCCGCCAGTCCCGACGGTACGACCTGACCGAAATTTCGTACGGTAGCCCCGACCGGATAGCGGTCTTTTTCCAGCAGCAGCACTCGTTTCCCGGCTTTAGCTGCGTGGTAAGCATGGAACGTACCGAGGACTCCGGCACCAATAACTATCAGATCGTAAGCAGGCATAAATTCGAAAAATGATTTTCGGTATTCAGTTTATGGTGGCGGCCACGTCTGGTAGCTGTCAGGCTAACTACTTCAGGCGGATGCTTTTTTAGCCGCTATCGCGGCTACCAGACCTAGCGATCTAGACTACACTGCTGAGCTACAAAAGTGCTGGCAGCTCCCGTAGTGAGCCAAGCAGTTTGTCGTGTGGGTAGGCTTCAAGTTGGGAACGGGTATGGGTGCCGTTGGTCAGGCCGAGGTTCAGGGCGACACCAGCCGCCTGCCCCGACAATAGGTCAGAGGGCGTATCGCCAATGTTCACGACCTGCTTCGGGTCAATTACGTTAAGCAGTTGCATGGCGCGCTGAATCATCAATGGTTGCGGACGCCCCTGCACCACCTCATCACTGGCAATCGACAGGTGAATCAGACTGTCGCCCGTACCAATCCGCTGTTCGTTCAAGCCGTCGAGCCAGCCTAGCTTCTCCAGAATGATGTCGGTCACGACGCGATAGAAACCCGTCGTCAGGGCGATTTTGATACCGCGCTCGTGCAGAGTCGCAAATGTTTCCAGACAACCTTCTGTCGGCGTTGCGCCCTGCCTCCGGTAGTGGGCCTCCAGCACATCCCGAAATACGTCGTACGACACGTCAACATGGGTCGGCACTTCAGGACTATCGGCGCCCAGTTGTTCTTTCCAGAGCGTCTCGAATACGTGCCGTTTCGACAGGCCCTGCATCGCCAGAATCCGTTCGTCGGAAACGGTCAGGCCGGTTTGGGCAGCCGCTTCGGCAAAACATCGCTCAACTTCGTGGTGATCGGTAACGGTCGTACCGGCCATGTCGAAAACAACCAGCTGAATAGCGCTCATGTAATCAGAATTCGTTTATAGCTGGCAAAGCAACGGAAAGATCGGTTACGATGCCGGCACAGCGTATTAAGAAATCAAAAAGAGTGATCACCGGTTGGCAGGAATTCACTTCGTCCGGACAACAGTCATCTGCCGAAGCAATTCCTGTCGTTTCGCTTCCGATATGTCCAGCGGTTTGGTATGGGTAACCATGTAGAGGTGATGCTGTTCGAGCCGTTCCAGATGGTCGAGATTGATCAGCAATGATCGCGACAGTCGGTAGAAATTAGGCGTCATCAGATACTGTTCGAGCCGCCCCAGGGAAACACTGGTGAAATAAGGCTTTTCCTGGTCGAGCATGTAAACATTGGTGTGAGCGCCAGCCGCCATAACGTACAGAATTTTGCCGGGATCGATCTTTCGGTGGCCCTTTACAACCGGCAGCAGCAGGGGCGATTCATTATCGGAACGACGTACCCGCCCCGCCTGAAACCGCTCGTAAGCAGTCTCGATCTGCATTACCAGTTCTGTTGGTTCAAACGGTTTGAGCAGGTACGCTGCCGGATGCGTGTCTCTCGTCGCCTGGTACGTTTGCAGCTCTGAATGAGCCGTCAGGTAGACAATGGGAATCAGGTAGTGGGTCGTAATTTCGCGGGCAATCGTTATTCCATCGGTCGTCGATCGATCCAGGTGAATATCAACGATGGCCAGATCAGGCAGTTGCTTTTGTAATACGTCCTGCACCTGTTCGTATGTACGGGTCACGGCCAGCACCTGATGTCCGGCGGCTTCCAGCGTTTCCCGCATGGCCATTGCCGTAATGGCTTCGTCTTCAATAATCAGTATCGTCATCGTATCAACAGGTTAGTCAATGGGAAATTCCAGTACAAATACACTTCCCTGTTCTGACCAGAACCGGCAGGTACCATAAAGTTGCTCCGTTAACGACTCGATCAGCTGACGCCCAAACGAGCGACGGGGTCGTACGTTCATCGCTCCAGACGCAGACGCGACGGATTTACCATTGTTCTTAACAGTAGCATCCAGTCCGGGACCATCCAGTTCGGGACCATCCAGTCCGGGACCATTATCCTGGATGCGGATGTGAACCCAGCGGTTGTGTTGGTGGCAGTCGAGTTGCAGGGCGGCTTGCTCTGTATATGGAAAGGCGTGTTTGCAGGCATTGGTCAGCACTTCGTTGATAATTAGCCCTACCGGCGTGGCCTGCTCGGCCGCCAGCATGATCGGATCGACGCGGATCGTTGTCTGCACCTGGTTGAACCCATAGGCACTCAACACCCCAAAGGCCAGTTGTCGAATAAAGTCGGGCAGGTCGACGCGGGCCAACTGATCGCCGTCATAAAGCCGCTGGTGCAGAATCGCCATCGCCTGTACCCGCAGCCGACTTTCTTCCACCGCCTGCTTTGCCGTCTGATCGGTCAGCCGGTTAGCCTGCATCAGGAGCAGGCTTGCCACGACCTGCATGTTATTCTTAACCCGGTGATTCTGCTCTTTTACAAGCTCTTCGTTGCGTCGGCTGATGCGTTTGTTTTTGCGGGCCAGCCAGAAAAACGCCCCACCTACCCCAATCGACAGCACCAGCAGGGCCAACGTTAGCCCTGTCAGTTTGCGCTGTGTCTGCCAGTTCTGCGCATGCAGCGCCAGTTGATGAGTTGTCGCCCGAATCTCAGCCTCTCGTTTCTGCGTTTCGTATTCGATGTGTAGTCGGGCAATAGCGGCCTCCCGGTCCGACAGCATCTCGGTTCGTTCCAGTTGATAGGCTGCCTGCTGATGCATAAACGCCTGCTTCCATTGCCCGGTAGCCCGATAATACCGGACAAATTCATTTTCCAGCCCCAGAATGGTGTCGTAGTCATCGAACTGATCGGCGATGTACAGGGCTCGGGCAGCACGTAGCAGGTCAAAGGCCCATTGCGGTTGGCCGGCTGTCAGATACGCTGTAGCGAGGTGCAGCATTACATTCGGCACTAATCGATCGCGGTGGATCAGGCGGGTCAGGCGAAGGGCTTCGGTCAGATACGGGATAGCCCGTCGGTCACGTACCTTCGTAAACAAGGTTCCCAGTTCCAGCCAGGTTTCGGCCATCCCCAGCGTATCCCGCATCACCCGAAAGATGGGCATCTTACGCTGGTAATAGGTTTCGACGCTGTCGTAGTGGATCGTGTAGCCAGGCAGGTGCTGTTCCCAGATTGCTTCGTTCACGCGCCCGACGACCCCATAGGCCAGTACCAGCGCACGCGGCTGATGGATACGCTGCGCAATCGACAAGGCTAGTCGGGCGTACCGCAGCGCGTCGGCCTGACGCCCCAGCCGACTTTCGTTTTCACTGAGCCGCACGTAGATGCGTGACAGGTCGGCAGAGGGACCAAGCGGGTCGAGTAGGCGCAGTGCGCGGAGAAAATACCCCTGCGACGTTTTGTAATCGCCGGCGAAGATGTAGGTGCGGCCGTACTGGTAGTACGCTTCGGCCAGGCTGACCGGATTATGCTGCGCCATGGCCTGCCGCTCCACCGCCTGCGCCTTTGCTAGTCGCTCCGCATTTACCCGCAGGTGCCGGCGCACCTGCCCTGTGCTTTGTTCTGCAGCCAGTAGCCAGCACAGCAGCAACCCTGTATAAACAGCCGGGCGATTCATGGTCAACGATGTGGAGTAGTCTACAAAGCTAGTGACTACCAGTAGTTTCCCTCAGCCCCGTTCACAAGAAAAATCGGCCTACTGACAAGAAAAATACCTGGTTTGACCACGACTTGGTTGACTGGAACCGAAACTTTGGCCTGCTTTGATTTACTAATGTGGCCGTTAATCGGCCATCCTCGATCGCTATTGGTTGATACCGATCGCTTCTATCCATACCACTTGACTCACTGTAGCCCGGCTTCATTCGTGCAGAACGATGACCGGGCTATGGCTTTTTAGACCGCACAACCCACCGGTTTACTGTGTTGTGCGGTCCTTCCAGTGCAATCTTGTACAGGGACGATGGCATTTTCGACACGTCGATGATCGCATGTCGTTGTGTTAGCGGTACCTCGGCCATTCGCTGATACGTATCGGCCCCACCCGTTTCAGCAGCGTTGGTGGTTGCTAACCAGACGGTTACGTTGCCCGATGATTCTAACGCCTGCCAGTCGATGATGAGCCGGTCTTGCGAAAAAATAGCGTCCGGTTGCGCGACCGATACAGGACCAATCAGCGGTATGCCATCGACTTCGCGTTGCACGCTGGTCGGGAGCGGCATTCCCAAAAAGCGGGCCATCGTCGGCATCAGGTCAACAATGCCGGGCTGATCGTAGCGGGCGTAGGCATTGGGGGTTGTCAGATTACTCACCAGCCACGTAGCCCGCTGCCGTGCCGACTGTCCGCCGTGACTTTTGCCGGTTTGTTCGTCGCGCCCGTGATCGGTCGTGATGAGCAGGAGCCAGTCTTCATTGTGCTGTTTCTGCCGCTGCTGAACGACGTGCCATAGCCGTCCCATCTGCGCGTCCATCTGTTCGACGGCCTTCAGATACGGCGTACTGTCGCCGTACATGTGGCCCATATCGTCGGTATATTCCAAGTATACCCACGATAGATCGGGTGCCTGCTGCCCCAGTGTCCTGACTGCTTCATCGACGACGCGCTCGTCGATTCGGTGCATGAAATCGCGTGCTGTATCGTGCGGAAACTGGACCGTATCGAGCTCATACCCATCGAAATGATAGTCAGTTTTGACGGCGTTGGTTTGCGGAAGCCCCTCTCCAATCAGCTTGGTCCGGTTATCGAGCCAACTGGAGAAGATGGCCGTTTTTCGGTTCGGAAACTGATCCTTGAACAGGCGGAAAATTGTTGGGTAGTGGTAATTGGGCGCTTTGATGTTATTGTCCCAGACGTTGTGTTTGTTCACCCACGTCCCCGTCAACAGGCTGTTATAGCCAACGGCCGAGATGGTCGGTGTCTGCGAATAGGTCCCCTTGTCGCCCCCGACGTGCATTCGCTGGTACGTTCCGGCTTTCGAAATAGCCCGCAGGTTGGGCACGTTCGCCGTTTCAATCACGTCGGACGGAATTCCATCGACGATAACGAAGAGGACTTTCTTCACCCGCGCCTGCGCCCACAAAACAGGCGTAGTCAGCAGCAACGTACTAAGGAGCAATACGTAGTTTTTCATAGTAGGTCAGAAGAGGGAATGTTTAGTGTATTCCAGACGGTAGGTTGTCGCTGTGTAACCTGGACCCGCGCCGGCGGCCACTGTGGCGCGGACCGGTCCAGGCTGCACAACGGCGTCTGGGCTACACCAACCCACAAAAATAGATTACTGCCCCAGTGGCTACTTGTAAATAAATTGTCAAGTCTGCCTGACGTCGATAACACAGCGGTAATTGAAATCGATAACGTTAGTCGGCGTCGCGGGTGCCGCGTAGTTTCAAAATCAGCTCTGTTTTCAACTCATGCAACCCGTTTTCCAGTCCGACGGGATAAGTGTGCGGATTGACGAAGCGCCGGACACCGGGGTGCAGTCGCGCTAACTGATCCTGCACCCGCGCCCGCACCGCGTGAATGTCC
>JAKONH010000474.1 GCA_022702045.1 Spirosomataceae bacterium | reverse complement strand
TGGGCAAATCGGCGCGACGCTGCGCGTTGTCTGCCTCCACTAATTTGATTAAATCGCTCATGACCGTATATAATCGCCAGATAACTATTTGCGAAATGAGCCGCAAAGATAGCAAAATTTCGGGCGCTGGAAAATACTTTTGTAAAATTCCCCCCTTCAACTGCGATTGGCCGTATGAAAATACTGAACGTTGACCAAATCCGTGCGCTCGACGAATCGACTATAAAACATGAGCCTATCGCCCCGCTCAACCTCATGGAACGGGCATCGCTAGGGTTCGTCAACTGGTTTGCCGATCATTTTCCGGCTACATCGTCGACTAAAATCTTCTGCGGCCTGGGCAACAACGGGGGCGACGGCCTGGCCATTGCCCGGCTGCTGATGGAACGTGACTATCCGGTAGAAGTATACGTCGTTCGGTATGCTCCGCGCGAGTCCGACGATTTTATGCACAACCATCGCCGGCTCAAACTCATCACCGAAGATATCAAATACATCGAGTATTCGCGCGACCTGCCGACGCTTCGTCACAACGAGGTCATAATCGATGCCATTCTGGGGTCCGGCCTGTCGCGCCCGGCGGATGGAATCGTTAAAGCAACCATCGAAGCAATCAACCGCGCTCCCGCAACAGTTGTATCAGTCGATATTGCCAGCGGCCTGTACGTCGATCAGCCGAATCAGGCCAACGACGTTATCATCGAACCTGACCACACGGTTTCGTTTCAGTTACCCAAGCTAGCCTTCGTTTTACCGAAGAACGGTAAGTACGTCGGTAAGTGGCACCTGATCGACATTCAGTTGCACAAGCGCTACATCGACATTGCGCCGACGCCCTACTACTACACGCAACCCAACGAAGCGCGACTACTGCTGCATCAGCGGGATCGGTATTCGAACAAGGGAACATTCGGCCATGCGCTGCTTTTAGCGGGCAGTTTTGGGAAGATAGGAGCCGCCATACTAGCCGCACGGGCCTGTCTACGGTCGGGTGTAGGGTTGCTGACGGTACACGTACCACAGTGTGGCTATTCGATTTTGCAGGCATCAGTCCCTGAAGCCATGTGTGAGTCAGACGGTCATCAAACTGTGCTAACCGGCACCAGTCGGGTTGGGGGGCCGCAACCAGCAACGTATACGACAGTCGGTATTGGTCCCGGCATCGGTAAAGCCCCCGAAACGCTGACCATGCTGCGCGACCTGCTCCCAACCATCAATAAGCCGATGGTGATTGACGCCGATGCGCTGAATCTATTGAGCGAAAACCGTGAATTGTACAGTCAGATTCCCCCGAATAGTATCCTCACACCCCACCCCAAAGAGTTCGAACGGTTGACCAAGCCCTGGCAGAACGACTACGAAAAGCTGGATCTGCTACGTAACTTTGCCAAAATGCACCGGGTCGTCGTTGTATTGAAAGGGGCGCATTCAGCCATTGCCACCCCCACTGGTGAAGTTCATTTCAATGCGACGGGTAATCCGGGATTAAGCACAGGCGGTACGGGAGACGTACTGACAGGGGTGCTAACCGCGCTGCTAGCGCAAGGGTACGATCCAGTCGAAGCAGCCGTACTGGGCGTCTACGCGCACGGCCTGGCGGGAGACGTTGTTGCGAATCAGCGAGGACCTATTGGTATGACGGCTTCTGACGTTGTTGACACGCTACGCTGGGAATAAATTTGTAGAACTGGATCAACGTCGCTGTGGATTTATTTCCCCATACATGTTACGCTAGCCGCCATACAACGTAAGAACGACCTACCGTTCACGAAATGTCCGGTCAATCGATACCCCTGTGGAAGTTTATTTTCGGGTCGGTAACCGCTCGCTCAAGATGGTCAACGTAGTCCATTACAATTCGGTGTCAAAATTGTTTTAAAGACAGAACAGTATCTTGACTATCGGAGATGAAATACACGACTCAACGCAGCTGGTCTTCCAACCGCAACAAATCGCGGGTGTTGCTCGATCAGACAACAGCGCTTGGCAGCGTCACTGTTGCTTTGTTTGGCTACATTGTCTATCACTTCATCTACCCACTCATCGCAAAAGGTCTGTTGTGGTAACACGCAGTTCATACAAAAACAAAACGTCTCCAGTCTTGCGACTGGAGACGTTTTGTTTTTGTCGGTCGGCCTGATTAAGCCATCAATTGATACGTTAGAAAGGCGGCTCCGTAAGCGAGCGCCATCATGTAAATCAGCTGCACCGTGGGCCACTTCCAGCTTTTAGTTTCGCGCTGCGTTGCCGCCAGCGTACTCATGCACATCATAGCGAACACGTAGAAAATCAACAGCGACCAGGCCAGCGCCGGCGTGTACATCGGCCCACCCGTAGTCGGATTCCGTTCCTGTTGCAACCGTTCCCGGATGGTCACGCCTTCATCATCACTCCCAGACCCGATGCTGTAGATGGTAGACATCGTGCCGACAAACACTTCACGGGCAGCAAATGAACTGAGCAGCGCAATACCGATCTTCCAGTCGTAGCCCAGCGGGCGGATAGCAGGTTCGATAAAGTGGCCGAATTTGCCAGCGTATGAGGCTTCTAGCCGTTCCGAAGCGATGCGATTGTTGAGGTCATCTGGCGACAACGTCGGTTGTTCACGACGAACGGCTTCTTCGGCCTGTTGTATATCGTCGCCGGGTCCGTAACTGGCCAGCACCCACAAAATAATGGAGATCGCGAGGATAACGCGCCCGGCTTCCCAGACAAACGCCCGCACGCTTTCCCAGACCGTCAGCCCGACGTGGTTCCAGCGTGGCAGCTTGAACGTGGGCAGTTCCATGATGAAATAGCCCCGTTCTTTTGTTTTCAGAATCAGTTTGAGCACATATGCTGCCAGCAACGCACTCAGCAGACCAAGCAGGTAGAGCGCCATGAGTGCCAGCCCCTGCACGTTGAAAATTCCCAGCACGCGCCGACTCGGTACGACCAGCGCAATCAGAATGGTATAGATGGGCAAACGAGCCGAGCAGCTCATCAGGGGCGTTACCAGAATCGTAATGAGCCGGTCGCGACGGGTGCCAATGCTTCGCGTGGCCATAATCGCCGGGACGGCGCAGGCAACGCCCGAAATTAACGGCACAACACTACGACCGTTTAGCCCAAACTTGCGCATAATCCGGTCCATGATGACCATAACCCGCGCCATATAGCCGGACTCTTCCAATAGTGATACCAGCAGGAACAGGAAGGCTATCTGCGGAATAAATACCAGAATACCACCGATGCCGGCTAGAATACCATCTGTTAACAGATCGGTGAGTGGGCCGGGCGGCAGGCTTTCTTTCAATTGCCCATTGAGCCAGGCGACGCCCGTGTCAATACCGTCCATGAAAGGGGCCGCCCAAGCAAAAATAGCTTGAAAGATGAGCAACAGAATCAGCGCAAAGATGGTGTAGCCCCAGATCGGATGCAATAAGACCCGGTCGAGTTTCTGCGTCCAGGTAGGCTTACCGATGGGACGCTGATCGGTGACGACCTCGGTAACGATTTGCGCAATGCGTTTGTACCGGGTGATCGTTTCACCCGCCTGAAAGGGGACTTCCCGGAAGTCGTGGTCGGCAATCAGCGTGTCGAGGCCTTTCCGTTGCTGCTCGTTGAGAAACGTGAAACCGTCGTGCTGAATGACATATTGCAGTGCCAGGTAATTATTGCTCAGTCCGTACTGCGCTTTTGTATTTGCAATCAGTGCAGGTGCTTCGTCGGCCGGGTCAAACAGGGGTTTACCGGGCAGAACCGGCTCCTGCCTCTGCTTCATCACTGCCTTGCGCAGCGCGTCGGCCCCTTCGCCGGTGCGGGCATTAATCCGTACAACCGGTACACCCAGTCGCATAGCCAGCCGCACCGCGTTAACGTCTTTGTCCTGCTCTTTAGCCACATCGAGCATGTTCAGCGCGAGAATCGTTGGCAGTCCCAGATCAGCGACCTGCGTGAAGAGCAGCAGGTTTCGGTGCAGGTTCGACGCGTCGACTACGACAATCGCGACGTCAGGGTAATCAGGGTGCTTTGGATTGGCCAGAATATCGGTGACGACCTGCTCATCCAGCGACTTGGGATAGATGGAGTAGACACCGGGCAGGTCGACTACAGTAGCCGTTGTCTGGTCGTCGATCGACCACGGGCCCGATTTACGGTCCATGGTAACACCGGGGAAATTACCAGTTTTCTGGCGCAGTCCGGTCAGTTGATTAAAGAGCGACGATTTACCCGCGTTGGGGTTGCCAATAAGGGCAATGATAGGGGGCTTCAACTCGGTTTACTGTTTACAGGCTACGGTTCGCGACAGGCCATTCTCAGCAAGTCGACAATGGGCGTAACTGAAAACGGTACCCTGTCAACTAGATACTAATCGACAAGAATAGTGGCGGCTTCTGATTTCCGCATCGACAGGCAATAACCCGATACGTGCAGACAGATCGGGTCGCCGAGTGGCGCTTTACTGCCCATACATACTTCTGCGCCGGGGAGACAGCCCATTTCCAGTAGTTTCAGCGACATAACTTCATCGTTAAACGCCTGAATAACAGCCCGCTCTCCTATTTTCAAATCGGCTACACTGCGCTTGCTCATGTTCCCGGCACCGTCTTCTTAAAACGGCGTTAATTATTTAGACTCAGTTTAATTAACGCAACGTTACGACGGAAAGTTTGAAGATACAAGACAGTTTAAGGTTTAAAGTCTAAGGGTCAAGGTTGTTGCTCATACCAGTCTTGACCCTTAGACTTTAAACCTTATACCAATCCTTTTTTCATTGCCTTGACCGCGTAGTCGACGGAGCGGGCAGAGAATGCCATGTAGGTGAGCGAGGGGTTCTGCGTTGAGGTTGAGGTCATACTGGCGCCGTCGGTAACGAACACGTTTTTCACCGCGTGTAGCTGATTCCACTTGTTGAGCATTGACGTTTTCGGGTCTTTACCCATTCGCACACCACCCATTTCGTGGATGTCGAGACCGGGGTTACGCTTGTCGTCGCGCAGGCGGATATTGGTAAAGCCAGCCGCCTGAAACATCTCAGTCATCTGCTCCTGGTAATCCTTGATCATCTTCTCATCGTTATCGTCGTAGGCAATCGCGATTTTAAGCTGCGGAATACCGTACGGATCTTTTAACGACTGGTCAAGCGCGACGTAGTTTGATTCTTTAGGAATGGTCTCACCCATCATGTGCGACCCGACATGCCAGCCACCCAGCTTCGGATTCAACAGGCTTTGTTTCAGATCGGCACCCATGCCGCTCATATCTGTCTGGGACGAGCGGCCAGCCTGGAAACCGGCGGCATACCCCCTCAGGAAATTGGTTTCCTGCTTGTAGACGTTACGGAAACGGGGAATGTACGGGCTGTTGGGTCGGCGTCCGTCGGTGGTCATGTCGAGGTTACCGTAACGTCTACAAGCAGGAAACCAATTTCCTGAGGG
>JAKONH010000454.1 GCA_022702045.1 Spirosomataceae bacterium | reverse complement strand
TAGCCTCAGGCGTAACTTCCGATGCCTCAACCCCTAACTTTTCAACAATAATGTTTTTGACTTTCTCTGCAATTTCCGACATTTTGGTAGTCTGTTCTAGTTAAAAAACTGCGCAAAGAAACGGATTAACCATTGGATTGCCAAACTATTTTTTGACGTATAATCGGCGGCACAATTCGCACTTTTTTATATCAAACGATTGATTATCAATTGACTACTTAATCTAAATTTCATATCGTTTATTGATATAATCAATCAAGTAGCAAGCTTAATATCACGACTTGACGTTGTCGATGTTATAATGCAGCCCCCTGTTCTCACGCCGGGCCACCGCCATCTTGATAACCAGGTAAGCGACTTCGATCATATTCCGCAGTTCGCAGATATGTACTGATACTTTCGACTGTCTGTACAGTTCATCATGCTCGATATATAACAACTCCAACCGGTCGAGGGCACGCTTCAACCGGCGGTTCGAGCGAACGATGCCGACGTAGTTTGACATGATCGACTCCAGCTCCTTGCGGATTTCCGTTACCAGCACCAATTCTTCCGGATGCGTGGTTCCAGCGTCGTTCCAGGCCGGAATATTCTCTGGCACAGTGGCAGCACGAATCAGTTCGATCGTCTTCTCGTAAGCCCGGTGCCCGAATACGACGGCTTCAAGTAGCGAATTACTGGCCAATCGATTAGCCCCATGCAGGCCCGTGCAGGAACACTCTCCAACAGCGTACAGGTACTGAATGTTGGTTTGCCCCCACTCGTTTACGCGTACGCCACCGCATAGGTAATGTTGCGCCGGTACCACCGGAATGTAATCTTTTCGCAGGTCAAGGCCGAGGTGATCACGACAGTAAGCTGTAATTGTCGGAAAATGCTCCACGAACTTATCGTAGTCGCAGTGGGTCACATCGAGGTAGACAAACGAGTCGCCTGCTTTCTTCATTTCGGAGTCGATGGCGCGGGCAACGATGTCGCGGGGAGCCAGTGACAGGCGGGCGTCATAATGCTCCATGAACGTTTCGCCAGACCGCGTCCGCAGAATACCGCCGAAACCGCGTACAGCTTCCGAAATCAGGAAGTTGGGTTTCTTACCGGGTTCATACAGTGCCGTTGGATGAAACTGGATGAACTCCATATCCTTACAGACACCTTTCGCACGGTACGCCATCGCAATACCGTCGCCAGTAGCGATGTTGGGGTTGGTCGTATTCTGATAGATGTTTCCGATGCCCCCCGTTGCCAGTAGCGTTGTTTTCGCCAGAAACCGCTCAACCTGCCCGGTCTGAGTATTCAGCACATAGGCCCCGTAGCAATGGTTGTCAGTATCGTATCGATGCACCGTTTCACCGAGATGGTGCTTCGTAATCAGTTCGACTGCGTAGAAGTGCGTAAAGATTTCAATGCTGGGTAGCGAAGCTGCCTTCTCCAGCAACGCCCGCTCAATCTCCGCTCCGGTGATGTCTTTGAAATGTAGAATACGAAAATCCGAATGCCCCCCTTCCCGGGCCAGATCGTAGTCAGTACCGGTATGCTCTTTATCGAAGCGGGTACCATAATCAATTAGCTCACGGATACGCGCGGGCCCTTCGTTCACGACGATTTCGACGATGTGCCGGTCACTGAGAAAGTCACCGGCAACCATCGTGTCTTCAATGTGTTTTTCAAATGAATCATCAGCCGCCCATACGGCTGCAATACCACCCTGCGCATATTTTGTATTGGTCTCTTCGGCCTGCACTTTAGTGATGACACCAATGTGTACAGGCTCGTTGAGCCGCTCGAAATGCATAGCCAGTTTAGTGGCGTAACTCAGGCCCGCGATACCGGAGCCAATAACCAGAAAATCGAATTGGTGAGGCATTTTAGTTTGATTGTGCAGGGCGGATTCGCAGCTGATCGTTACTAAGAACCGCGAAACTGTAGAAAAGATCGTGCTGGAAATTATCATTAACCTGACAGACACGTATGCACTTCTCAGTACTGGTAATTTTCAACAGTCGAACAAGCAGAATACCACAATGCGGCATACGGAGCCGGTGTACAAGTTCGTCGAAATCTTTGCCCTCGGTAAGCAGGATAGCCTTACGGTCGGTTGCGATTTGTAAAACCTGCGTATTTGACTATACTGGGAAATGATCAGCAATGGCTAATACGGAATAACCTGCTTCCCGAAGTGCTTTGACAATAGTCTAATCGAAATTTTCATCTGCCACGAACAGTAACTCATCCGGCTCGGACATACTCAACTTCATTTTTCACCACATCTGAAGCAAACAGGCCATCAGGTCTACTTCCGTAGTCCGTGGGTATCCAGCACTTGAGTAACCGACTTACCATTGCCCAATTTCTCCAAAATATGATCGACTGGAATGCGTGTACCCCGGATGACTGGTTTACCAAACATACTAGTAGAGTCCGACGTAATATGGTTCTGCCAGTTCATAGCCTTTATACGTTTACTTGAAATCTGTTTTGCTAACGATACAATTATTTGCTCATTTCCAGCATACGAATGACTGACGCTTCGGCTTTGACACGGACATCTTCAGGCACAAAGATTTCGGGTTGTTCGTATAGCATGCAATTGTACAGCTTTTCAAGCGTATTCATCTTCATATACGGACATTCCGAACAGGCACAGGTATTGTTCTGACTAGCCGGTGCCGGGATGATCTTTTTGTGCGGTACAGCCTGCCGCATTTTGTGCAGAATACCCGCTTCCGTGCCAACGATGAATGTCTGGTTCGGGCTATCGACCACATACTTTAATAGTGCTGTCGTCGATCCTACGTAGTCGGCCTGACTCAGAATATGCTCCTGGCATTCCGGGTGGGCAATGAACTCGGCATCGGGGTTTTCAACCTGCAGGCGTTGCAGTTTTTCGAGCGAAATATCAATGTGCACAATACAGGCGCCGTCCCACAACACCATGTCACGGCCGGTCTTATTCATGACGAACCGGCCTAGATTAGCGTCGGGCGCAAAGATGATCTTCTGATCTCTCGGCAGGCTCTCCACGATCTTGAGCGCGTTAGATGACGTAACAATGATGTCGGATAGGGCCTTGATCTCCGCCGAACAGTTGATGTATGACAGCACCAGGTGACCGGGGTATTGTGCTTTAAAAGCCGCAAACTTGTCGGCGGGCGCGGAATCGGCCAGAGAGCAGCCCGCGTTCAGGTCGGGAATAACGACTTTCTTGTGGGGCGATAGAATCTTGGCCGTTTCACCCATAAAATGTACGCCACAGAACACAATCATATCGGCTTCCGTACTGGCAGCCTGCTGACTCAGCCCGAGACTGTCGCCGATGTAATCGGCCAGGTCCTGAATGTCACCGTCAACGTAGTAGTGCGCCAGAATAACGGCGTTTTTCTCGCGTTTGAGCCGGTTGATTTCAGCGATTAAATCCACATCGCTGGCGACGGGTTTGTTGACATACCCTACGCGTTGTACTTCTTCCAGCAGTGCTTCCATGAGTTATTTCAAGTGTCGTTTTCTAGTAAACAAAAAAGGAGTTGTAAATGTCACTCCATTCGTAGACCGGTATGGGCCGGGCGAAATTGAGAAAAGGTTGTGGGCTTTCAAACTTACGATCGCTTATCCCGCATTAGATTGCATCATGCCCGACGATCATCTGCTCAAACTACGCATAATAGCCATTCGGTCTGAAGCCCCGGAAGTGAACAGTTATATACTGGAACCTCTCGACGGCGAACAGGTATCGTATCAGGCCGGGCAGTTTCTGACGCTTGTACTACAAAGACCAGATAGCGCTGGAAACCAGCGTGAAGTGCGCCGATCATATTCGCTCAGTTCAGCTCCCGGCGAGCCATTACAACTGACGATCAAGCGCGTTCACAACGGCGAATTATCGCGATTGCTGCACGATAACCTGCATGTTGGCGACATAGTAACCAGCCTCTACCCGGCGGGCCGTTTTACATTGAATGAAGCCCAGTCCGGCGATCTGCTACTGCTGGGTGCTGGTAGTGGTATCAGCCCGCTGTTCGCCCTGCTGAAACAGGCACTCTACTACAGTCAGCGCCGGGTAACCCTGCTTTATAGTAACACTCGGGAGCGGTCGATTATTTTCCGGGATGAACTCGACGCACTAACCCGACAGTTTCCGGACCGTTTTCGGCTGATTCATCTGCTCAGCAGTCCGTCTAACGAGTGGGCCGGCCTTCGCGGTCGACTAAACAACGTGTTGCTCGAACGGCTACTACCGACGTTACTGGGCGATTCCGATCCGGCTACGTACCAAGTCTACCTGTGCGGTCCCGCCGACTATATGCGTACGATTCAGTTTACGCTGGTTTTTAGTGGTATCTGGCCCGAGCAAATCCACCGCGAAGATTTCATAATTAAGCCTGTTGTCTTAGCACCGCCCCCCGCATTGGCTCAGGATCGGTCTGTGCGTTTACGGTACCGTGGGCAGGATGTCGACATACAGGTTCCGGCTTACAAATCGATTTTACAGGCAGCTTTAGACGAAGGTCTACACTTGCCTTACAGCTGTCGGGGTGGTCGCTGCTCGGCCTGTATCGGTCGCTGCACCGCCGGTACGGTTCATATGACAATCAACGACGTTCTGACCGAACGCGATATCGCCGAAGGCTGGGTCTTGACCTGTACAGGCTACCCCGAAAGCAACGGGGTGGTGATTGAGGTGTAGCCCGGACCTGGACCCATGTGGTGGCCGATCTTGGTCTGGATGTTGTCAGGCTAACTTTCACAGATGAAACTACATTGATCGCTATCGCGCCCACCAGAACTGGAGCCGTGCCGGAGGCCACCGTGGCGCGGGTCGGTATGGGCTACATATCTACTGCCGTTCAGCCACTTTTGCTTTTAGGAAGGCGATGACGACGTCAAGTCCTTTCTGGTAATGGACATTGTTTGGAATGACGATGTCTGCTTCATCCTTGTGCGGTTTGACGAACTCCCTATAGGCCGGCTTTACGTGATTCTCCCACTGATATGTTATCAACTCGCTGGTCAGCCCTCGTTCGGCCTGATCCCGAATCATGCGCCGATGAAGCTTAACCTTGTTTTTTGCGGTGATAAACACCCTTAAATCCAGTTGCTCAGATACATCCTGAAAGTGAAAGACGAATAGTCCTTCAACAATAACAATCGGAGTAGGCTGATAGGTTAGCAAGCGAGGAACCGCATCGGGATTATTGAATGTATATTCTACCATTTCAATCGTCTGCCCAGCATGAAGTTGACTCAGATGACCCGCAAACCGCTCATGATCAATTGTTTGCGGCAGATCAAAATTATGAACACCGTTCTCATCAATCGGCACATGATCCAACGTACGGTAGTAATTGTCTTGGGAAATCAGACAAATCTGGTCTTTTGGAAAAGCATGCAGCAGATCTTTCAAGAACGATGTTTTGCCGGATGCGCTGCCGCCGGTAATACCGACGATAAACGGTTTGGTAAGCATACGGCAAAGATAACGCAGAAATCAGAGCGCGTACCACCGAATCAGCAGTCCGCCCACCACCGCGCCGATAACCGGTCCCAGCACCGGTACCCAGGCATAGTTCCAGTTCGAGCTGCCTTTGTTGGGTATCGGCAGGAACGCATGCGCCAGCCGGGGACCCAGGTCACGCGCGGGGTTGATGGCATAGCCTGTCGGGCCACCCAGCGATAGCCCGATACTCCAGACGAGTATCCCAACCAGATAAGGCCCAACGCCGATGGCCAGCTCGCCCAGGTGCTTTGAGGAAATGCCGGTCAGGCCCAGTATCAATACAAGCGTTGCCAGCGCTTCGCTGGTCAGATTTGAGCCCGAACTTCGGATAGCGGGTCCGGTCGCAAAGGACGCCAGCTTGGCATCCGAATCGGCGGTAGCCGTCCAGTGAGGCCCGTGATGCAGCCAGACCAATATTGCGCCAATAACGGCGCCCAGTAGCTGCGCCGTTATGTATGGGACGATATGACTATAATCATCGGTGGCGACGGCGAAGGCGATGGTGACAGCGGGATTTAAGTGGGCGTCGATACTACCGAAGGCTTTGGCAACAAAAATTCCGATCGTGACAGCGAACGCCCAGCCCGCCGTAATCACGATCCAGCCTCCATTATTACCCTTCGTCTGATTCAACACAACGTTGGCTACGACTCCATTACCTAATAAAATCAACACAGCCGTACCAATCAATTCACCCAAAAACGGAGTTGTCTGCACAGGAATAGGTTTAAAAACAGTTTTGCGGACTAAACCATATTTTCGAATAGGTCTACTTATTACTCTTGTCAAATGAAAGCCATACAGTTTGAGCAATTTGGTCAGCCATCGGATATTCTGAAGTCTGTCGACATAGCGACACCCGAGCCAGACACCGGTCACGTACGCGTCCGTGTAGTTGCCAGCCCGATCAATCCGTCCGATCTGATGTTTGTTCAGAACCGTTATGGCATTCGGCCTCAACTCCCGTCAACGGCTGGCTTTGAGGGTATGGGAGTCATCGACGCGGTTGGTGAAGATGTTAGTCTACCAATTGGGAGTCGGGTCAGTTTCACCGGGCTTGGTAGTTGGGGCGAGTACGTTGTCGTGCATCATAAAGCCGTCATTCCGGTACCCGACGCGATGACCGACGATGTGGCCGCTCAACTGTTTGTCAATCCGTTTACGGCTTACGCCATGGTGCAGGACTCGGGGGTACCGGAAGGGGGCTGGCTAATGCTGACGGCAGCGGGATCTGCTTTTGGCAAACTGGTCATTCAACTATGCGTCAAACGCGGGATAAAAACCATCGGCACGGTCCGACGGAACGATCTCAACGATGAACTGATCAAACTGGGTCTGACTGAAATCATCAACACGGAGACAGATGATATGGCAGCTCGCGTCCGGGAGATTACCGGTGGAAACGGTGTTCAATGCGTACTGGATGCGGTAGGCGGCCAAACGGCCACGGCTGCCGTCGCGTGCCTTGGCAAAGGCGGCACCATGCTCATATATGGTTTACTGAGTGCGGAGAATCCGTCGCTGAACGTAGGCCTTATGATTTTCCGGGAATTGACAATAAAAGGGTTCTGGCTCTCCGACTGGATGCGTCGGGTGGATATGCAGGTCCGGCAGGAGGTATCAAAAAACGTAATCGAGTGGCTAACCACCGGCGAGGCCCAGCTACCCATTGATGGTCGCTATACGCTCGATCAGATTGCGGAAGCCGTCGATCACGCTGATCGGCCCGGCCGGTGGGGTAAAATTCTGATTACACCCTGATCTACCGAAGTATACCGTTGATTTCGCGGGCTTGCTTATCTTTGGCAACAATAACCGGCGACGGGGGCGCGTTTGTGCT
>JAKONH010000452.1 GCA_022702045.1 Spirosomataceae bacterium | reverse complement strand
GCCTCATATGATTGGATAACGTCGTTGGCGTTGGCCTTGTCCATATTGACAATGGGCATGTAAGCCAGTTTACCGCCCAGCAATTCCCCATTTTCGGCTTTCACCTGTTCGTACGTCTTGTATGATTTGATAATGGCGTGATCGACGGTGCCGGTTTTAACCAATATATCGTACGCATCTTTGTAGTAATCGTAGCCCTTGTCGATGTTGATCATGACCCGATTTTTGGCGGTTTTCATGCAGTCTTCAAATGTCGGAATTCGCTGCCGGGTAGGCCCACCGTGTTCGTTTTTCAGTGTCAGTTGCTGTAATTCGGCCCAGGTGTAGTCGGCGGGTTTGCCGTGACCGGATGTGGTGCGATCAATGGTTTCGTCATGCATCAGAATCAGCACGCCATCTTTGGTTTTCTTGAGGTCTATTTCGACTACATCAACGCCCATGGCAATCGCGTTTTCGATGCTCAGAATAGAATTTTCGGGAACACTCCGCCAGTCGCCCCGGTGAGCGACCACAAGAACCTGCCGGCTTTTGGGATCGTGCAGTTGGCGAATAATTGGATCAACGGGTCGCGATTGGGCCAGTGCCGGACCAACCAGTAACGTGCTGGCAATGAGCGCGAAAAAATGAGTACGACGTGTGTTGTTGGATACCATAAGGAAACTAAATTTGTTAAGTTGGTCAGTATAATCAATTAGCTGAATAGGGTCCCAGCCAGCGCACTATCCGGAGTTCAGGGCGCGTATCGTCGAGTGTGCCCACCCAAAATTGTTGCCCGCCGGGCAGCACCCGAATCAGCACGTGTCCTTCCGTACTTCGGTAGCTGTTGCGTAGCCACGGCCCCAGATACGCCAGGGTTTCGGGCAGTAGGTGCAGAGCAAACACGTCCCGTTTCTGGCCTGTCGATCCCAGCCGATGCATGACCTCCTGGCCAGGCTGATCAGAACACCAGTTCTGCTGGATGGCTACGCGGGGATTGAGTGTCTGCAAAAATGTGTCGTTGGTGGCATCCCGGTTACCGTGGTGGTTCAGCGTCATGGCATCGACAGACCCCACGGCTTTAGCCATTGGCGTTTCGGTATCGAACCAGTGCGGCAGGCCAAACCCCCGAAGCCCCGTGTTGTCGGCTCCCGTGAAGTAATCAAACGGACCATAGCTGAATAGCAAGGCCATGCACAGCGGATTTTCGTTGAACTTACCCTGCCGGTCGAGCACCGAGTCAGCCGTAAACTGCGTACGTGTCTGGTCACCTGTGCCGGTCCAGATCGTGCCGTTCACCTTCACTGCCCGCACGCGGAACGCCGGAAAGTCGGCGGGTTTCTGCCGAAGCACGATCTGTTGATCGCTACCCGCCCGTAGCACTTCGGCGGTACTCCCCTGCTTTACTTTTGCCTCGACAAAGGCCACGTAGTTCAGAAACGTACTGCCATCCCCACCGTAGAACTGACGAAGATTGGTCGGGAAATCATAAGCCGGATAGCCCCGGTCAATGATCGTGCCGACGGACAGGCGATCGCCTACGTCCGTAATGCCCGTTCGTTGATAGTCCTGTCCAGTTGTCGGCTTGGCGCGTTCGGTCAAATCGCCATAATGATCACCGTGGAAGTGCGATACGAGCAGGTAATCGAGCCGGGGTGGTTGCCCGGCGGGCATCGTCTGCCGGACGTACTCCGCAATCCACTCACCGGCGGTTCTCGACGCGTTGGGCCGGGCCGGAGCCACCTTCAACGGGGCATTTTTACGCAGAAACGGGCTGGGGTTCAGGTCACCCGCGTCGAGCAGGAGCGTTGTTCCATCAGGAAAAATAAAGAACGTACTGTTGCCCCGGCCCGTGTTAATATGGTGAATATCGAAGTACCCTGGTTGCCACAGAAAACTCGTATCGGCAGGCGATTGAGCCATCACGACGACACGAATTAATCCGTTGAACAGAAGGAGAAAGATCATTTTCATCCGTGAAAAAATAGCGGCACAAAACGGCGATGGTCGTTTTGTGCCGTATACGAAAATCAATACCCCGGATTCTGTTTGATGCTCGGATCAGTGTTAACCTGCCCCTGAGGAACCGGCATCAGCAGGTTGTTCGCTGTAATTCTGATCTGAATATTATTGGCGTTGAACCAATCGTTCATCACCGAAACAGCGTTGCCCGACCGCAGTAAATCGAACCATCGGTGCCCTTCGCCCACCAGTTCGAACCGACGTTCGAGGTCGATGGCCGTACGCAGGTCGCTCTGAGCAGTAGCGGTAGTATTAGCCAGTCCGGCGCGGGTACGAATTAGATTGAGTGTTGCAGCGGCCCCGCCGGGGTTACTCAGTTCGTTCTGTACTTCAGCCAGCATCAGCAGTATGTCGGCATAGCGCAGCACGACCACATCGCTGCCTCCGTCGGTAATAACAGAAGGTTGGGTTAACTTCTTACTCCAGGGCGTACCGGCTGAGGTAGCTGTCAGGTACGTACCTTTGCGTTTGTCGGCGCTGCTGTAAAGCGCGTATAGGCTTTTGGTTGGCAGATTGTGTCCCTTCGCGCCCGACACCGTACCCGACGGGGCATACTGCTGGAACATGGTACTGCCCTCCGTATTACCATTGACCCCCGATGCAAACTGTACGGCAAAGATGATCTCCTTGTTGTTCTCATTGCTGAGGCTGAACACGTCGGCGGGGTTGGTCATGAGCGTATGCTGACCCGAACTCACCACCGCCTGCAGCAGCGTTTGTGCCTCGGTGTAGCTTTTTAGCGTCAGGTGCACCTTCGCCAGAAGGCCCTGAGCAGCTGTTTTGATAACCCGACCTGGCTGCGATGTTGTGGCAGGAAGTACAGAAATGGCTTCGCTCAGGTCTTTCTTCATCTGGTCGTATACCTGCGTCGACGCAGTGCGTCCCTGCCCGAAATAGGCGTTCGGGTCGGTGGTTTCCTGCGTTACGAGGGGTACATCCCCGTAGAGCCGCACCAGGTTGAAGTACAGCAAGGCCCGGATAAATTTCATCTCGCCAATGCGGGCCTGTTTGGTCGCGTCGGTGGCGTACGTGATCGATCCGATCCGGTTCAGGACTGTGTTAGCCTTCTGGATGGCCTGGTATGATTGCGTCCAGACCGCCGTAACGATAGCGTTGTTTGGAATGGTCGAGAACTGGTCGAGCTGCCCGTAATTGCCATCATCGTTGGCCGGCACTTCGTCGTACGTGTTGTCAGACTGAATTTCGGAGAACGCAATCAGGTATAACCCGTATAGCCCGCTATTCTGCAAATTGGCGTACACAGCGTTGACGTACTCTTCGGATTCGGTTTCGTTCCGCAGGAAATTATTCAGCACTTTTGAGGTTTGTGGTTCCTGAAACAGTTTGTCTTCGCAGGAACTGGTCAGCAGCGAACTGCCAAGTAATAGACTGATTGTTATTATTTTTTTCATGGGAGTGTGCTGGATTAAAAGGTGACGTTAAGCCCGGCGATGAACGACCGGGCGACGGGATAGTTAGCCTGCGAAAAGCCGTTGGTCAGAACGTTATCCGTCGACGTAGCGTCGGGATTAAAGCCCCGGAATGGCGTCAGTGTGAACAGGTTATTGGCTGATACGTATACGCGCACCCCCGATAACCGCACCGCCGAAGCCCAGGCACGAGGCAGGTTATAAGCCAGTTGAATACTCCGCATCCGCAGGTAATCGGCGTCTTTGAAGAAGATATTCGACGACCGAATTTGCCGACGCGCACTGGAGAAGTTCCCCAGGTTAGGTTGC
>JAKONH010000444.1 GCA_022702045.1 Spirosomataceae bacterium | reverse complement strand
AGCACAACATTGATAATCAGTGAGGCATTCTTCACAGGTAATCGACTTAGTTGGTGATAGTTTATCCGACAAAGGTAATAGTTTATGCTTCTCTCGGGGTACTAACGATCGGGTTTGTCGCCCGGCGGATTAAAAAGCCAGTTACCCCTGATAACCCGCCAACCAGCCCTCCTAGGACGACGGTAACCAGCAGCGGTAGAGCCGCAGATTCTGACTTGAACAGCAGAAGGCTCATGCGTCCGGTAAAGACCCCCTCTGTACGTAGATGAATCAGCAGCGCATATAGCAGCCATACCACCGCAATGCCGAGGAAGCCACCAAGAAATGCCTGCCCCCCCCGTATACTACGCCAGTAGCATACGCCAAACGCCACAATGGCGATACTCCACCAAGGGAATACAAGTTGCGCCAATGCGCTGAGCAGCATAATAAGTATGATCTGAATCATGTCAAAATAAGTTAATTCAGGGTGATACGACGGGTAATACGAGCGTGTTTAGCCTGCGATGAGGTCAGGTAAAGCAACTCGTTTAGCTTACCTTGCCGCCACGTTTCAACCATATTTATGTAATACGGACTACCCGGATTACCCGATTGCCCACCAGGGTAGACACCGTACGCTTTCGGCTCCGGGCCTAGTGCAACGACCATCCGCCAGGATGGACCGGTCCGCTCAGTCGTTGCGTTGACGATGCCTGCGCCACCACCTACATTAAGGTCGAGTACGCTGAACGCATCCAGACCGGGAACCAGGTGCCGAATGTCGGTACCTTTATACGTTGCCCACGACCAATTTTTGCCGAGACTGCCATATTTACGAGTCAGTGTATCACAGGTAGCCCGGAAGCTTTGCTTCATAATCTGGGATAAATGTTCACGAACGGGCGTCTTTATGTTATCGAACCAGCGGGAGCCGGTATCTCGCTTCATCAACGTAAGCGTGCGATCGAAGGTTGGTGACCGCATGGGTAAGATATCTCCTTCGTTAAACTCGTCGGCCCAAATAGCCCGCATCAATTGAGTGGTCCATTCGGTGAAGATCGTCGGTCCAACCTCACCCGGCTCGTTGTTCAACTTCCACGACTTGAGCGCTTGTATCGCCTGCCGCTCGGACAACGTCAAGCCTTTCTCCAGCAACAGGGGCAGCAGTGTAGGCAACGCATCGGCCGCACGTAGATTATATACGTCGTTCTGTAGCTGCCGCATACTGTCGACAGTAACCCGTTGCATTTGCGTCAGCCGCTCGTTGATACGCTGCCCCCGCTCATAGGGAGCGAAAATCCAGTTGAGGTAGTACGGGTACGTTGGGTCGGTGGACGACTGGTTAGCTGAACTGACAAAATGCCGGGGTGGATTTTTCACCAAGGGGTTTTGCTCGGCCGGAATGTAGCCATGCCAGTCATCGGCCGAATTCGTTCCGTCAAGCATGAACTTACCCTGCTGCCGCCATTTCAGTGGAAACCGGCCATTAGGCGAAATCGCGATGTCGTTATTATTATCAGCGAAAATGAAGTTCTGTGCCGGAGCCACGTAATACGTCAGCGCTTTTCGGTAATCGGCGAAGTTGCGGGCGCGGTTCAGTTCATAAAAGCAGATCAACTCGTTCGACGGTTTATGCGCAATCCACTCAGCAGCATAACCGACGGGGATATTCCGCTTAAACGCTTTCTGACCAGCTTCGTACACGACCGGCCCGTGGTGCGTATACAAGACGGTGTCGTTAACCGTTGGCTGGCCTTTCACCACAATCTGCTCGATACGGCGACGCACTGGTTTCCACTGATTGTCATGCCAGTATTCATTGCGCGAAACATCCCGGAATTTGATTGCGTAGAAGTCCAGCACGTCGGAGCCAACGTTGGTTACGCCCCAGGCAACATTCTTATTGAAACCGATAATCACATTGGGTGAACCGGGTAACGACGCACCGTATACGTTTACTGTTGGCGATGCAAGCTGAATCTGGTACCAGATCGACGGCAGGCTAAGTGTCAGGTGAGGATCGTTAGACAGGATTGGGTGACCCGTTGCCGATTTTTCCGGCCCTACTGCCCAGTTATTTGACCCAATTGCCGGATTAGCCCGTGGGTGACGAATCAACTGAGCAAGCGCGAAGTCGGGCAGATCCGCAACGTTTTGACCGCTATCGGCAGGTGCTTTCGGAATTGGCAGGGGGCTAAAGTCCCACTTCGTACCGATCGGAATAATTGGATCTTCGTGAGCGGGGTAGTTGGGGAACAGATCAGCTGTAACCGTAGGACCGTATTTTCGCAGCACATTGGTCATCAGCAAATCGTCGGCACCGCTTGCCAGCGTACTCGTCATGGCTTTCAGTAACAGGGCGCATTTGAGTGGCGTCCAGGCTTCAGGGGAATATCCCAGCAGTTTGTATTCGATGGGGTAGCTGGCCGGCTTAAGCTGATTGATCCAGGCGTTGACACCTGCCGTATAGGCTTCCAGCATAGCGCGGGTCTGGGAATTTTTCTGCATTTCCTGTAACGTCTGCTCCGCACCATATCCCATTCCCATCCGTCGGTTAAAGCGGTCTAATTCGAGCGCCCGGTTCCCGACGACTTCCGACAATCGGCCAGCTGCAGCATGCGTCTGAAACTCCATCTGCCAAAGCCGATCCCGTGCTGTCAGATAACCCTGCGCGAAATATAGATCATGGTCGTTACGGGCAAATACGTGGGGTACGGCCATATCATCGATCAGCACCGTAACCGGTTCCTGCGTCCCCAAAAGAGTTTCTTCCTCATCGCCAGAGCGAGTTGCTTCAGCATTTTGCCAGAAACCGGTAAACGGACTCATCAGCGGTCCAAAAGCAGGAATACTCCCCCACGACCGGTTCAGCGCCCAAACAAGCGCAACGGTAAGCAGTGCAGTGAAAGCGGTAACGATATAACGCATAAGCTGAAGCAACGAGTAGCAATTGGTTCTGCAAGATTGCTATTCCGCTGCGCAACTAAAAGTCCGCAGCATCAACATCTTGGCAGCTGTGTAGATGAACGACCGGTATTTGTCAATGGAAACGTACTTTTGGCTTCAGATTCGATTCAACTGCGCTATGCGTCTGCCAATTACAGTAGCCCTGTTCTTGACTGCTATGATCCCACCCATCACGGAATCGTCCGCATTGTTTGACATAGAAGGGCACCGGGGCTGCCGCGGGTTGATGCCCGAAAATACAATTCCAGCTTTTCTGAAAGCGCTGGATCTGGGCGTAACGACGCTGGAAATGGATGTCATTATCAGCAAGGATCGTCAGGTAGTCGTGTCGCACGAACCCTATTTTAACGCTGACTTCAGCTTTGCTCCCGATGGGAAGCCGATTAGCAAGGCGGAACAGAAAAGTCTGGTTCTGTACCAGATGCCATACGACCAGATTCGGCAGTACGATACCGGCTCAAACGGCAACCCTAAATACCCGGAACAGCAGAAGCAGCAAACGCATAAGCCCTTGTTGACCGAGGTCATTGAACGGGTCGAAGCGTATCGGCAGCAACACAAGCGCCCTCCGGTGTCGTACAATATTGAAATCAAAAGCGAAGTCGGCGAGTACAATAAAAGTCAGCCAGAACCCGCTGCGTTCTGCGATCTGGTCCAGACCGTATTGGCTAGCCGACTGCCAGCGGAACGAATTATTATCCAAAGTTTCGACTTTGCCGTACTGAAACACTGGAAGCAACAGACCGACGCGGGTCGTTACTTACCTGTTCGGCTATCGGCATTAGTCGAGAATTTGCGGGGGGCGAAAAAAAACATAATCGATTTAGGATTCAAACCAGCGATCTACAGTCCATACTATCGGCTACTAAGTCGACAAACGATCCAGTCGTTGCATGAGCAGGGAATACAAGTAGTTCCGTGGACGGTGAATCAGCGAAAGGACATGGAACGACTCAAACGCTGGGGTGTCGATGGCCTGATTACTGACTATCCGGACCGAGCAGTGGGTTTATCAAACTAAGTTAGTGGCATTGCGTTTTAAAAATTAGATTGACCCGGTCAGCCGGATTTCTGCCTACTTTAGCACCATGACCCTCTTAAACACCTCGCTCAAATGGTTGTTGCAACGGCGATTGCCGCGCATCGAAGCCATGAAAAAAGACCCCGGCGCGGTGCAGCAGCGGGCATTTTCGCAGCTAATTCAGGCAGGTGCGCGTACACAATGGGGCAGGCAGTATCAGTATAAGTCCATAAAAACCGTTGCTAACTTTCAGCGGCAGGTTCCCATCTCTAATTACGAAGACCTGTTCCCTTATATCGAACGGGTTATGATGGGCGAAGCCAAAGTGCTTTGGCCGTCACCAGTGCGCTGGTTCGCCAAATCGTCAGGAACGACCAATGCCCGGAGCAAGTTTATCCCCGTGACCCCCGAATCGCTGGACGAAGGTCACTTTAAAGGGGGCAAAGACATGATGGCGCTCTACGTTGCCAACCGCCCCGACAGCCGTACGTTCGAAGGAAAGGGTTTATCGATCGGCGGTAGTCTGCAAGCCAATCCGTATGCGGTTAACAGCGCAGCCGGCGACGTGTCGGCCGTGGTGATGAAGAACCTACCCAGTTGGGCACAGTTCATCCGCACGCCATCAGTCGATGTGGCGCTTATGGAAGAATGGGAAAGCAAGCTTGACCGTATGGCCGAGATCACCAAAGAGCAGAATGTGACCAGCATGCTCGGCGCACCGACCTGGGGGCTGGTACTGATCGACAAGATTCTGACTCAGACGGGTAAGCAGAACATTCTGGAAGTCTGGCCCAATTTCGAACTGCTTGTTCACGGAGCCGTCAATTTTCAGCCGTACCGCGATTTGTTCCGGCAGCAAGTATTTCCTTCCAATTCTGTTCACTACCAGGAGGTTTATAACGCATCAGAGGGCTTTTTCGCGATTCAGGACGACATGGGGCGCCCCGGCGAAATGCTGCTCATGCTTGACTATGGCATTTTTTACGAGTTCGTCCCGTTGACCGAGTCCAATCAGCCCTACCCCCGTGCGCTGACCATCGAAGAGGTCGAACTCGATACCAACTATGCCATCGTCGTGTCTACCAATGGTGGGCTATGGCGATACCGCGTAGGCGACACAGTTCGCTTTACATCGCTGTATCCTCATCGGCTGAAAGTAAGTGGTCGTACGAAGCATTTTATTAATGCCTTTGGTGAAGAAGTAATTGTTGAAAATGCCGAAATAGCCGTTACCCGCGCTTGTGAAGCAACGGGAGCCGTCATTATCGATTATACAGCCGGGCCCGTTTATATGGGCAACGGTAAAAGCGGGGGACATGAGTGGATAATCGAGTTCGCCAAGGAGCCCGTCAGCATAAACCGATTCGAACAGGTCCTCGATCAGACATTACGGGAGATCAACTCGGATTATGACGCCAAGCGCTATAACGACTATGTGCTGCGGCCACCTCGTATCCATACTGTTCCGCGCGGGACGTTCTATGCCTGGATGAAACAGCGTGGCAAGCTAGGCGGTCAACACAAAGTGCCCCGGCTGGCGAATACGCGCGAGTATTTGGACGACATTCTCGGCAAAGTACTCGAACGCTGATTAGCCCCGAATTACTTTCTTTTCCCGAAGTAGCGCGTATGTAAGCACCGGTTTATCTGGGTTTAACACAACCTGCTTTTCAACCTGACAAATAAATAATTCGTGATCGCCAGCGTCAGTCGAATGCAGCACCCGGCATTGCGCATAGCCAATAGCGTCGGTCAGATACGGGCATCCCCGTTCGTCGACTTGCAGCGGCACCCGCTTCAATTTGTCCCGTTCTCGCCCCGACTGCTGCCCGAACTTACGCACCAGACTGATCTGATCGGTCGCCAGCAAATTGACGTTCAGCAAGCCACTTTCCCGTACCAGTTCAATGGTGTAATCGACTTTGTACAAAGCGACGGCCACTACGTGCCCGCCCATATCGGTTGCCATTATCCAGGCCACGATGTTCGCGTTCCGGCGGGGTGTATCCGAGTCGGTATACGCGACAGTCGTAATGGCCTGAATGTCATAATTCTTGTATTTGAGCAGTTTCCGCGGCACGTTAGCTTGATTAACTATGTATTCCTGTACTAGCAATGGTCTAAGAACGAAGCCTGTTCACCGATTGTTAAGCTGCTAAGCGGACGTACTTTTGCATGACCAACCGCCGTTTGGCCGATTATTCGCTCATGAAATCATTCGACATACCCGAGTATTACCGTAGCCGTGTTATTTCGCCTATCAAAGAATTTCGGCGGAAGCGCGACAAACTCAAGCGAGACTTCACCCCTACCCTGCTCGACTTCGGTCCGGTCCGGTTTCTGATCGCCCGGCACTTCGGGTTCTGCTACGGCGTCGAGAATGCGATTGAAATTGCGTATAAGGCCATTGCCGAGAATCCTGGCAAGCGAATTTATTTGTTGAGCGAGATGATCCACAACCCCGACGTAAACGCTGATTTACAGGCGCGTGGGGTACAGTTTCTAATGGATACCGCCGGCCGGCAACTGATACCGTGGTCGGCTCTAACGGCGGCCGATGTGGTGATTATACCTGCATTCGGTACTACGCTCGAAACGCAGCAACAGCTCGCGGCAATTGGCCTAGACATTGCCCGCTATGACACAACCTGTCCCTTCGTAGAAAAAGTCTGGAACAAAGCTGGGCAAATTGGGCAAAAATCATACACAGTTGTTGTACACGGAAAGCCGACGCACGAGGAGACACGGGCCACGTTTTCGCACAGTAAAGAAGCCGCACCAACGGTTGTCGTCAAGGACATGAAGCAGGCCAGACGGCTGGCACAGTATATTACCCGCGAACTTCCAGCTACCCAGTTCTTTACCGAATTTGATGAACAGTACTCCGCCGGATTCGATCCCGAACGCGATTTACAGCGCATTGGCGTCGTTAACCAGACGACAATGCTGGCGTCGGACACGCAGGGTATTGCTGATTATCTGAAGCAGGTAATGATAACACATTATCAGTTGCAGCCCGATCAGATCGACACGCATTTTGCCAACACCCGTGACACACTCTGCTACGCCACCAATGACAATCAGGATGCGACATACGCGCTGCTGACACATCCGGCGGATTTTGCCATAGTCGCGGGCGGATACAACTCATCGAATACCGCTCATCTGGTCGAGTTGTGCGCCGAAAAATTGCCGACGTATTTTATCGAGTCAGAGCAGAAAATTCTGTCGGATCAACTAATTCGCCACTTCGACCTTTACACCAAGAGCGAAACGGTAACGGAGCAGTTTATTCCTAACCACCGGCCCGTGACCATTCTGCTGACATGTGGGGCTTCCTGTCCGGATGCTGTCGTTGAGGGTGTTCTGTTAAGGCTTATCAGCTTTTTCCCGGACGCCCAACCAATCGATATGCTCATGCAAGGCTTTAATGCCTGATTTTGACCAACACCGCCCGGCTCTCGTTGTTCAGGCGATCCAGCGACGTAACCACATACACGTATTTCTTGTGGGCTTCGGCTGTTCGATCAATATACTGCGTGTTCTGTTCACCGTTACAGCGACCGACGATGCAGCGTGGATCGCTCAACCGTAGACGCGGGCGGGGGCCTTCAAACCGGTATACTAAATAGCCATTCGCTTCGTCCCCGTCAAGTGCAGCAGCCGGTTGACCCCATTGTAATTCGACACCGTCGGGGGTATCGGCGACGCGAAGATCACGGGGTGGCAGGGGCGGAATACTGTCGAGCCAGGGCATTGTGGGGGGCAGCGCCGTATAGCGGTAATAGTTATGCTGCAACGAATCGCGGAAAGCCATCGGGTTAAGCATGATGTTCTTTGCACTAAATAGCACGCTTCCTTGTACACCAGCCGCCAGCCTATTGTGCTTAATCTGACTGGAGAACTCCGTCAATCTTCCCCAGCCGGGATCGCGCTCTGAGCCCCGCCCAACCCGGTAAATGGCTTGCCCGACGTAGAGATGACAGGTCGGACGCAAGTTTCGGGTCCACCAGTTGACCAGCGTTTTATACGGTGCCCGGCCAAATTCGGTACTGAAATAAACCTGTGGCACGATGTAGTCCATAAGCCCTTCCCGTATCCATTGTCGAGTATCGGCGTAGTTGTCATAGTACGATTGCCCGCCGTTAGTATCAGACCCTTCGGGATCGTTCCGCTTGTTCTTCCAGATACCGAACGGGCTGATACCGAACTTAATCCACGGCTTATTAGTCCGGATTGAGTCACGCAATTCGCGGATAAGTCGGGTTACGTTGTCGCGTCGCCAGTCATCTTTTTTCATGCCGTTGTAATGCGTCAGGTAGGTACTATCGTCGCGCAGCACCTGCCCCGGTTCGGCATACGGGTAGAAATAGTCGTCGAAATGAATACCGTCGACATCATACTCCCGCACGACGTTGGCGACAATACCAGCGATGTATGAGCGAACAGCAGGTAGGCCGAGGTTGAACAGTTTCCGATTGCCGTAGGTCAGCAGCCATTCGGGATGTCGGTACATGATGTTGCTTGGGGCAATGCTGGAGTTCTTACTATACGTTACCCGGTCGAGATTAAACCAGGCATGAAACTCCAGTCCACGCCGATGCGCTTCATCGATCATGAATTCCATCGGATCGTAGAACGGTTCCGGTGCTAGTCCCTGTTGACCAGTCAGCCACTCCGACCAGGGTTCCGATCCCCGCGCGTAGAACGCATCGGCCGCCGACCGAATCTGCACAATTACCGCGTTTAGCCCCATCTGCTGGTGGGCATCGAACATGGTCACGACTTCGCGTTGCTGATCGGCAACGGGTAATCCTTTCCGACTGGGCCAGTCGATATTATCGATCGTTGCGATCCATACAGCCCGGAATTCCCGCTTGGGCGGGACCGGTGTTCCGTCGATTACTTCCGGCTCATACGCAACTGTGTCGACCGGTGCAGGCGTAATCATTGGTGGTTTTGCCGGGCTTGGCTTGGGAGTGGGCGCTTTGGGCGGAACCGGCTTAACAGCAACCGGTTTAGGAGCCGGCTTATGAACGACAACCGGCTGAGGCCGGCGACAGCTATTGGCAAGAACGAGGAAGAAAAGGAGACTAACGAGCGTACTACTGCGCATTGGCAAGAGGAGTTATCTGCCAAAAATAACGACCTCCTCCCGGACGGGCGTCTTTTTAGTCGGTCGTTTTTTGTCGCTTGCCCGTCGCCCGACAGGCATCACTACAATAAATGACGTTATCCCAGTCGCGTTCCCACTTTTTTCGCCACGCAAACGGGCGGTTACATACAGGACAAACTTTTGTCGGCAGGTCCGACTTCTTCCGCATTCTCATACCCTGAAAACACCTTGCCGTATCGATTGGTTTTGCCCTAACACCGTCGGATTCAAACGACGGTGTTAGGGCAAAACCACCTTATTTCGCTGCCTGATCTGGCCACGCGTTACTACTCATTTTTCAGTTGACCAGTTATGAAACAAACCGAGAAAATAGCCGGTTTAAACACGTCTGACCTTGATCGAATCATCGAAATGGCTTGGGAAGACCGTACGCCGTTCGATGCCATTGAGCGCCAATTTGGCTTGTCGGAACAGGATGTAATCACGGTGATGCGCCGGGAGTTAAAGCCTGCGTCATGGCGTCGGTGGCGCGCTCGTGTACAGGGCCGATCGACCAAACACGAATCGCTGTCGGCGGTCGATGATGCCCGATTCAAAGCAGATCAGCAACGGGCTGTGACACATAATAAGATCGCCAAACGATAACTACTTCATTTGGCATCCCCCAATTTTCCGTTAGTTTTGCCGCGTCAATTGTATGAATGGGCAACGTATATTCTGCATTTTGCAGTAAACCAATAATTTTTAGGCTTTTTTCTTCTAAAAACTGGCTACCTTGCACATCCTTTCGTAGACCAATAGTTTCATAGCTAACGCTTCGTTTATGTCGAGCCAAAAGTTAGATCATATAGACCGCAACGTCCTTGAGATCTTACAATCCAACGCAAAAATTACCAACGCTCAGCTCTCCAAAGAAATCGGTTTGTCGCCGGCCCCTACGCTTGAGCGTGTCAAAAAACTTGAGACATCAGGTATCATTCAAAGCTACCACGCACAGCTGAACCGGGATAAGGTGAATCTGGGCGTCACTACCTTCGTTATGGTAACACTGGTAGGCCACAAAAAGGATACGACGA
Organism: Spirosomataceae bacterium; assembly: GCA_022702045.1. GTDB lineage: Bacteria > Bacteroidota > Bacteroidia > Cytophagales > Spirosomataceae > Spirosoma. The sequence goes on along the minus strand of JAKONH010000444.1, from coordinate 1,480 downwards.
TGTCATTTGTGGATCAGGTCAACAAGATTCCCGAAATTATCGAGTGCCACCACATTACCGGTTCAGGCGATTTCCTGCTGAAAGTGGTATCGAAAGATATCTCGACCTATCAGGCACTGATGCTGGATGTCATCAACGAAATCAACGAAGTTGCCAGCACCCAGACAATGGTGATCATGTCGACTTTCAAAGAAAGTAAAGTTCTGCCCATTCCTTAATCGCTGGATTCGGGCACAAAAAAGGCAGCAAGAGCATTTACTACTCCTGCTGCCTTTTTTCATGCTATACAAGCCTATTCCCGGCGCTTCCGACGCTCTTCCCGGCGCAACTTTTTCCCTTCGTCGAGTGACTTTTTTGCTTCTTTGTACTGACTCGACTTCCGTTCGGCCTTGTCCATAACCTCCTTGAAATAGACCTGCGCCTGATCGTACTCTTTTTCCTGCGTGGCGATCTTACCCAGCGCCAGCACCGACGACCAGTAATAACCAGCGTTCGTGGCATTAGTCTGCTTGGCAAAGTCAATCGACTTCTGATAGTACTCCTTTGCCAGCGCGTTGTTTTTGTAAAAATGCTGGTTGATGTACGCGATGATGTAAGCCGCCGTCCGACCGCTTACACCTTCGTAGCCCGACTGCAACCGACTAATCTTATCGAGAATATCCTTCGACAGGCGCTCAGCCTCGGCAATCTTACCAACCACAAAGGCCGACCGGGCGTAATACCGCTCAAAGAATGGGTTGTCCGGTTATTGCTCCGTCATATACTTAGCCATTTCATACGCCTTGTCGTACTGATTCTCCATGCTGTAAATCTGTAGCAGGAAGTACCGCGCTTCGACACGGGTATAAAATGCAGAGTTGGCCGTTTTTTCGAGTTCTTTGATGCCCTGCTGCTTGTTGCCTTTCGGGAAGAACATCAGGATTGGCTTTAACAACGGGTAATTTTCAGGAATCCACTGCGCATAGTAGTTATACATGCCGTCGCCAAACAGCAGTTCGGGACTGAACTCGGCGTTGCCCTTACACTTCTCAAAATACTTGAGCGCGTTTTTACCGGCAAACGTCGCTTTCGTCCACTTTTTCCGCTCAGCGTATAGCCGACCTTTGAACGCGTAAGCCGCTGCCAGAAAAAACGACGGTTCCAGCTTGTTTTCACTGTTGTCGTATAGTCTTTCGGCCAGCGTAATGGTCGAATCCATATACATCAGGCATTTGTCGTCGTAGTCGGTGACGTCGACATTGGGCACGATTTTCCACCACTCGGCCAGACCCAGCAGGAAGTACGGCATGGGATGCTTCGGGTAACGCAGCCGCAGCCAGCGAAACTCCTTGTCGGCATCGTAGAACTTGTAATTATACATCTGATTGATTGCTTCCGCCGACTCAATCTGAACGCCGGGGTGCTTCAACAGACCTTCATATTTTTTATCGAACGCTGACGGGTCGTACAGCTGAGCCTGCGCCACACAGGCAAGCCCAAC
>JAKONH010000428.1 GCA_022702045.1 Spirosomataceae bacterium | reverse complement strand
GCTGACTTCCTGCAAACGTTTGGTAAACAGTTCTATGGCATGGGCTTCCTCGACAAGCCGGTTAGTCAGGCTCAACTGGACGGCGATTTTGCCAGGGCCTACATGGCCAGCCAGAAAGCAACAGTAGACTGCGTGACTGCCTTTTCGGAGACAGACTTCCGCGACGACCTGGCGCAGATTCATGTACCTGCCCTGATCATCCACGGCGATGCTGATAAAGTAGTGCCAATCGAAGCATCGGCTGAACGTACAGCTGCGGCATTGCCCAACGCGCAATACATTGTGTACGAAGGAGCCCCGCACGGCCTTGTCGTAAGCGAAAAAGACCGCGTGATTGAAGACTTATTGAGCTTTATTCAGGAAGGTGTTTCGGTTCGCGAGCCCATCGGTACCACGACGTTGTATTAATTTAGTTTAAAGTGTGTGGTTCACTGTTCAAGGTTGATCATCCATAAACTTTAAACTAGAAACGCAGGAACCCCGGCCAATTGGTCGGGGTTCCTGCGTTTCTACAACTGCCGGTAGGTTTTGACGTAGCCGGATGGGGTAAGTCCGGTGATGTCTTTGAACTGCCGGTTGAAATTGGACAGGGTACGAAAGCCGCTTTCGTAGCTCACCTGGGTAATGCTTAATGGCGTATTCATCAGTAGCTTGCAGGCATGGCCAATACGTACTTCCGAGACGAATTCAGAGAACGTCTTATTCGCTCGCGCCTTAAAATAGCGGCAGAATGCCGGGGCTGTCATGCCCGCCAGATCAGCCACGGTTTCCAGGCTTAGTTCTTCGGGAAAGTGATTCAGGACGTAGTCGTGTACGACCTGCATGCGATGGTAAATGTTCCGATCGGTTTCTTCCGGCCGCAGGCTGTTTACATACGTAGCGCTAGCCAGCAGTTGATAGTCATTGCTTTCGGCCAGCTCGTTGAGTAGCGTCAGCAAGTTCATCAGTCGGCTAAAGCTGACCGGCTGCGATACCAGCTTCGTCAGTGATGATACTGCCCGGTTGTGCGTTTGGTTCGACCAGGTAAGCCCGTGACGGGCGTTTGCCAGCAACTGCCGGATCGCGCTCATCTCCTGCTTTTCGAAAAAGCTATCACCCAAAAAGTCTTCCGGGAAATACACAACGATGCCCTGCGTCGACAAGGTCGAATGCCGGTCGAAATAGGGCTGGTCACTACGCCATAGGTGGGGCAGATTTGGCCCGAGAAACACCAGATCACCGGGGCCGAATGTGCTGATCGAATCGCCAATGAAGCGGGTTCCCGTGCCTTCCTTGACCAGAGAAAACTGGTAGTGGGGATGAAAATGCCAGGTCGGGTCGAAGTGGGGCTCAACGAGTTCTTTCACCAGAAAAGAAGCTGCAACGGGTTCAAGCTCTTTGCGTAGTGGCTGGCGCATGATTTGTGCTTTTCTTGCTAAAGTCAGGGGCTTACGGTGCCTTCTTGTGCAAATATATAGTCATTATTTGCCAAAAAAGGCCTTACACCTTATTTGTGTATAAATTAATTTTGTTTACTTATTCAGGGACTGACTATGACTAAACTTGGAATGAACTTGTTTGCTTGGACAGCTGCGACGCATGAGTATCTCAACGATACATTAAGCTACTTGCAGCAGACCGGGTTTGACTTCGTTGAACTACCTATCGGCGATACGGACACTAGTTCGGCCGTACTGGCGAAATGGGAGCGCATCGGACAGCAGGCATCAGCGCTGGGACTGGGTGTACAAACCTGTGCCATTTTGCCGCCTGATCGTAGCCTGATTAGTCCCGACAACGAGCAACGGCAGGCCGGTATTTCGTACCTGCGGGCCATGGTCGACTGCTCGGCAGCAGCCGGCTCTACGATTCTGATGGGTCCGCTCTATGCGGGCTTTTGTGTTTTTACCGGAAAGTCTGCCACCGATGAGGAGTGGAACTGGTCGGTGACGGCAATGCGCGAAGTAGCCGAGTATGCCGAGACAAAAGGCGTTATGCTGGCGATCGAGTACCTGAATCGGTTTGAGACCTACCTGCTCACCTGCGCCGACGAACTCGTGCGCTACGTCGAAGCCGTTAATCATCCCTACTGCCGGGCCGCCTTCGATACGTTTCACGCCAACATCGAAGAGAAGCGGATTGGTGAAGCCATTCGTAAGGTCGCACCCTATCTGGTTCACGTACAGATTTCAGAAAACGACCGCTCAACGCCAGGGCATGGGCATATCAATTTCGAAGAGGTCTTCACTGCTTTGCAGGACGTTGGTTACGAAGGGCCTATCGCTATCGAAGCATTCGGCATCAACCCGCCCGATCTGGCGGCTGCTACCCACATTTTCCGCCCCATGTTCGACTCCCCGGAGCAACTGGCTGCCGACGGACTACAGTTTTTAAAAGGTAGAATGATAGAATTATTGAATGATTAAATCGCCGATGCAGGCTCAATCAATCTATCATTCGTTAATTCAATCACTATGCTAAACATTGCTATCGTTGGTCTCGGATTTGGGGCCGAATTTATTCCCATCTACCAGCGCCATCCACAGGCCAATATGTACGCCATCTGCCAGCGGAACGTCGAAAGTCTGAACAAGATCGGCGATGCGTATGGTATCGAGGTGCGCTACAGCAGCTACGACGAACTGCTGGCCGACCCAAAGGTCGATGCAGTGCACATCAACTCGCCCATCCCCAATCATGCCGAGCAGACTTTGAAAGCACTGCGGGCCGGCAAGCACGTTGCCTGTACGGTACCGATGGCTACGTCGGTCGACGATTGTAAAGCCATTGTGCAGGCCTGTAAGGAAAGCGGCAAAAAATACATGATGATGGAAACGGTAGTCTACAGCCGTGAATTTCTGTACGTCAAGGAGTTGCACGAAACGGGTGAACTGGGGAAAGTTCAGTTTCTGAAAGCCAGTCATCAGCAGGATATGGAAGGCTGGCCCGATTACTGGCCGGGTCTGCCACCGATGCACTACGCTACCCACTGCGTTGGGCCAGTCGCGGGTCTGCTCCGGCTTCAGGCTGATTACGTATCGTGCTTCGGTTCGGGAACGATCCGCGAGGAACTGGCAAAAATTCATAATTCGCCTTTCGCTGTTGAATCGGCCCACATCAAGTTCAAGGACAGTGATCTGTCGGCGTATGTGTACCGGTCGCTGTTCGACGTGGCCCGGCAGTACCGCGAGAGCTTCGAGGTGTACGGTGATAAGAAGTCGTTTGAATGGCAACTGATCGAGGACGAACAGCCGGTGATTCACACGGCTAAAAAACCTGAACCGGAAATTCCCGAAAAGGTGACCGTTCCCGACTATGCGCATTACCTGCCGGAGGAAATCCAGCGGTTTACCACGAAAGGCGTGTATGATGCTGATGAAACCCAGCACCTGTCGTTTACGCAGGGTGGCGGGCACGGTGGCTCGCACCCGCACATGGTCCACGAGTTCGTATCGGCTATCGTTGAGGATCGTGATCCGTTCCCTAACGCGGCTCAGTCGGCCAACTGGACAAGCGTTGGTATTCTGGCGCACGAGTCAGCCCTACGCGGTGGCGAAATCATGAAACTGCCAGATTTTGACTGATGAGTTTAAGGGTTGTGCCCGGCGGCCCGGCGCAACCTTTATAACCCCAATGATTGAACTGGTACTCGAACGGATAACCCCTGCCGATCCTGCTACGGGACGGGTGATGGCTGAACACTACGCGATCGTAGAAAAAGGCTCAGGACAGACCACCGGAACAATCCGGTTGCGACTGAGCGATACGGATGACATTCGGTTGTATGCCGGTCATATCGGCTACCGGGTCGACGAGTCGTACCGGGGAAAGCGCTACGCCCAGCAAGCGTGTATGCTGCTAAAAGAAAGAGCATTAGAACACGGTTTTCGCGAACTTTGGATTACATGCGATCCGGATAACTGGCCGTCCCGCCGAACGTGTGAACGTATCGGTGCCAAACTGGTCGAGATTATCGATCTGCCGGAAGAACTGGACATGTACCAGGACGGCGAACGGCAGAAATGCCGGTATCTATGGCAACTCGACTGACAACTAGCTTAGGTAATGACGATGAAGCTGATTACACCGTAAGTAAATACGGTTAGCCGGGTAGAAACGTATCTGGTCAATCAATAACCAACAGTGCCTTTAACCAATACATACATGAGACAATATAGCTTCATCGCTTTGCTAAGCGCAGTCGTCCTCCTGACGACGCAGTGCGCCCGGCAAACGAACTCACAAAAAACGAGCGATCGACAGGGAGGGACGAAGGTAGCTGCTAATCGGCCACGTCGTGTAGAGATTCTCTTTCTGGGCGATAACGGGCACCACCGCCCCATCGAGCGCGTGCCGGAGATTATGGCTGCACTGGGTAACAAGGGCATCAATTTTACCTACACGGACAAGCTGGAAGATCTGAACACCGAAAACCTGAACAAATACGACGGGCTGCTGATCTATGCCAACTGGGACAGCATTCCGAAACCGCAGGAGAAAGCTATGCTCGACTATGTCGCTGCGGGCCACGGGATCATTCCAGTACACTGCGCGTCGTTCTGCTTTCGGAACTCCCCCGAGTACGTCGACAAAGTGGTGGGCGGGCAGTTCTGGCGTCACCGGATGGATACCATTCAGACGCGATTCACCCAGCCGAACAGCCCAATTGTAGCGGGCCTGCCCTCGTTTAAAGCGTACGACGAAACGTACCTGCATAGTCATCTGCAACCCGACAATAACGTACTGGCCACTCGGGCGGTAAAAGCGGATCAGATCAAAGACCTGGCTGACGCCGGCCGACCTGATGCAAAGGAGGAGCCGTATACCTGGACACGGACGTATGGCAAAGGCCGTATGTTTTACACCGCCTATGGGCATGATGAGCGCACCTGGCGGCAACCTGGTTTCCAGCAATTGCTTGAGCGCGGTATTTTGTGGGCCGTCGGCGATGAGGTAAAGAAACTGCACGACGACCTGAAGCCACAGGCATTCGCGTACCGCGAAGCGCCACAACTGCCCAACTACGAGCAGCGCCCCGGTCCACAGATGGAGCAGTTGCCCCTGTCGCCCGAAGAGTCGATGAAGCACATTCAGGTACCGGCTGATTTTACGCTCGATCTGTTTGCCCATGAGCCGAACGTGATGCACCCCATCGCAATGGCCTGGGACGAACGGGGACGGCTTTACGCGCTGATTACCAAAGATTACCCGAATGAGCGCAAGCCCGAGGGTGGTTCCGACCTGATCGTGATTTGCGAAGACACTGACAAAGACGGTAAAGCAGATAAGTTTACCAACTTCGCCGAAGGACTGAGTATCCCAACGGGTATGGCCTTTGGTAACGGCGGGCTGTATGTGTCGCAGGCTCCGCACATGCTGTTTTTGCAGGATACCAACGGCGATGACAAAGCCGACGTCAAGAAGGTACTGTTCACAGGTTTCGGTACCTTCGATACGCACGCCGGGCCAAGCAACCTGCACTACGGTTTCGACAACTGGATCTGGGGTAGCGTTGGTTACGCTGGTTTTAAAGGACTGGTTGGCGACAGCAAAGACTCGACTCAGTTTGGGCAGGGTTTCTTCCGGTTCAAGCCCGACGGGTCGAAACTGGAATACATGACCAGCACGTCGAACAACACCTGGGGGTTAGGTTTCACCGAAACGGGCGATGTGTTTGGCAGCACCGCCAACAATGCACACGGTTGGTATATGGCCATTCCGAATCAGTATTTCCACGGTGGTACACACCTGCGCGAGAACGGTAGCCGCAGCACCGATACGCATAAGGATATGAAGCCGATTACCGAGAAAGTGCGGCAGGTCGACGTATTTGGCGGCTTCACGGCAGCAGCCGGACACAACTTCTACACGGCCCGCGCATTCCCAAAGAAATACTGGAACAAGATTGCATTCGTATCGGAGCCGACCGGGCACATTGTTCACCAGAACGTACTGCAAAAAGAAGGGACCGACTTTGAAGATGCCGAAGGGTTCAACCTGATGGCCGGTGCCGATGAGTGGTTTTCCCCCGTCTTCGCCGAAACTGGTCCCGACGGTGCGGTTTGGGTGGTCGACTGGTACAGCTACATCATTCAGCACAACCCCACGCCACAAGGTGCTAAAAACGGAGCAGGTAACGCCTACGAAACCCCCCTGCGCGACTTTACCCACGGCCGTATCTATCGCGTTGGCTATGGTAAGGCTCCCGCTTACACACCGCTGGTACTAAGCAAAGATCGGCCTGCTGAACTGGTCGCTGCGCTGAAAAATAGCAATATGTTCTGGCGGATGACCGCCCAGCGGCTATTGGTCGATCGGAAGAACAAAGACGTCGTTCCCCAACTGATTGCACTGGTCAACGACCAGTCAGCGGATGAGATTGGCAATAATCCGGCGGCTATGCATGCACTCTGGACCCTACAGGGGCTGGGCGCACTCGATGGCTCCGATCAACAGGCGTTGACGGCCGCTACCCAGGCGCTGAAACACCCCGTAGCCTATGTTCGTCGGGCCGCCATTCAGACGTTGCCCAAAACGGCCGAAACGGCTACTGCCGTGCTCAACGCAAACCTGATGACCGACACCGAGCCATTGGTGGTGTTGAGTTCGCTGCTGAAGCTATCGGAAGTGCCGCAGTCGCCCGCCGTACAGCAGGCGATTCTGGCACGGCTCGATAAATTGACCGACGCGAACGACCGGTGGTTGCCCGAAGCGTTTGCCAGTGCCCTGGTTGGTCAGGATGGCCGGTTGATGAAAGCGTATCTGAAGCAGGTGGGCATGAATGCGCCGAAAACGGCTCCGACCCATGATATGAGTCAGCATCAGCACGACGCGCACGGACCTAACGCGTCAGCAGCAATGACACAGGCGCCAGCGTCGGCCCCGGCCAAAACCGTTGGGATGACGTCGGCTGATAAACCGGACCTGGTCATTGCGGCCATTCGTACGACGCCACAAAGCCCGGCCACACGCGAGCGGGCGCAGATCTTCGTTGATGTAACGAACGCTGGTGGAGTAGCCATTCCGGCGGGTACGCCCATCCCGATGTCGGTTCGTATCGAAGGACCGTCGAATGCGACGGATAAGTCGAAGATCGATTACGTCAGTGTAGCGCACAATACCGGTATCAAGCCCGGTGAAACGGTTACGATCAGTAAGGGCAACAACGGCCCGTGGGCGACCGATTTCAACGTCAACTTCGATCGCCCCGGCGACTATACGATCATGGTTATGCTGGACCGGGAGAACAAAATTGCGGAAGGCAACGAGCAGAACAACAACAAGTCGCAGAAGCTGACCTACCGTGCCCCGCAAAACATGAGTTCGTATGTGCTCGAACGGGCCAGCCGCAGCTACGCGTCGGTAGCCCCCATTGATTCGGTCATGGCGCTGTTACGGCAAAGTCAGCAAATGGCGGCTGAGCAGGGGCAGGCCATTGTAAAAGGCGTCAGCGAAGGCTGGAATCCGAAAAAGAAAGTAACGATCCGTCCTGACGACCGGACATTCCTGGCCAGTCTGAACAGCTCGGTATCGGCCGACAATCAAGTTCGCCTTCAGCGGCTCTACGAAGCGTGGGGCCTGGTAAGCGAGCAACCAGCCGATCCGAACGTCGAAGTGATCCGGATGAAAACAGTACGTGAGGCTATGCGTTTCGACCGGAAAGAGTTTACCGTAACGGCGGGTAAGCAGGTAGAGATCGTACTCGAAAACCCTGATGCCATGCAGCACAACCTGGTTATTGGTAAGCCGAAGACCATGGATGTTATCGGCAACGCGGCTGACAAAATGATTACGGCGAAAGACGGAGCTGAGAAAAACTACGTACCGTCAATTCCGCAGATTGTCGCTGCGACGGCGCTTGTCAACCCCGATCAGACTGTCCGTCTGCGCTTTACGGTTCCCAATACTCCCGGCGACTACCCATACGTCTGCACCTTCCCCGGCCACTGGCGCCTGATGAACGGTGTGATGCGGGTAATCTCTGCCAAGACGGCATCGGTGAGTAAGTAATAGAATGACTGAGTGATTGACTGATTGACAGAACGATCCGCGCTGGCAGCCACCATCACGGATCGTTCTGTCTTTTGTTCGCAAGTAGTTGATCCGTAGGTTCGTTATAACCAGAGAAGGGCTTAGCGCAATTGGCATTTCTGCAATTGCGCTAAGCCCTTCTCTGGTTAGTAATCAATTCATTGACCCAGTTAACAATTCAGTCACTCTATCATTCTGCTAACCCGTCATTCT
>JAKONH010000427.1 GCA_022702045.1 Spirosomataceae bacterium | reverse complement strand
ACAATGGGCAACTTTTCAATCAGCAATACCACATACAGATGATTACGGAAACGGCAGTCAATACAGGTAAGATTACGCAGATAATCGGGCCGGTTGTAGACGTGAGTTTCGAAGGCGAAGGCACGCGAATTCCCGCGATCCTCGACGCCCTCAAAGTAACGAGAGCCAATGGTCAGCAGGTTATTCTGGAGTGTCAGCAGCACCTGGGTGAAGACCGCGTTCGGACCATCGCCATGGACTCGACCGAAGGCCTTTATCGCGGCATGGTTGTAACAGCACTAGGCACGCAGATCACCATGCCTACGGGCGACGGTATCCGCGGTCGGCTGTTCAACGTCGTTGGAGAAGCCATCGACGGTATCCCCCAGCCTAAAAGCGCAGGTGGTCTGCCTATTCACCGGGAAGCACCCAAGTTCGAAGACCTGGCTACATCGACGGAAGTTCTGTTTACCGGTATTAAAGTGATCGACCTGCTGGAGCCATACGCGAAAGGCGGTAAGATCGGTCTGTTCGGTGGTGCCGGCGTCGGTAAAACCGTACTAATCCAGGAATTGATCAACAACATTGCAAAAGCATACGCGGGTCTATCGGTATTTGCTGGTGTTGGTGAGCGTACCCGTGAAGGAAATGACCTGCTTCGTGAAATGATCGAAGCCGGTATCATCAAATACGGCGACAACTTCAAACATTCGATGGAAGAAGGTGGCTGGGATCTGAGCCAGGTCGACCTCGAAGAGATGACTAAGAGCCAGGCTACATTCGTGTTCGGTCAGATGAACGAGCCGCCGGGAGCTCGTGCACGGGTAGCCCTGTCGGGTCTGACGATCGCCGAACACTTCCGTGATGGTGATGGTGAAGGTGCCGGTCGCGACATCCTGTTCTTCGTCGACAACATCTTCCGCTTCACGCAGGCAGGTTCAGAGGTATCGGCTCTGCTGGGTCGGATGCCGTCGGCCGTAGGGTACCAGCCTACGCTGGCTACCGAAATGGGTGTCATGCAGGAGCGTATCACATCGACCAAGCGTGGTTCGATCACATCGGTACAGGCCGTTTACGTACCTGCCGATGACTTGACTGACCCGGCGCCAGCTACGACCTTCGCTCACCTTGATGCGACGACTGTATTGAGCCGGAAAATCGCCGAGCTAGGTATCTACCCTGCCGTTGACCCCCTCGATTCAACCTCGCGGATTCGGAGCGCCGAAGTACTGGGCGACGCGCACTACAACACCGCCCAGCGCGTGAAAGAGATTCTGCAGCGCTATAAAGAATTGCAGGACATCATCGCCATTCTGGGTCTGGAAGAACTGTCGGAAGAAGACAAACTGGTTGTAAGCCGTGCCCGCCGGGTACAGCGCTTTCTGTCGCAGCCCTTCTTCGTTGCTGAACAGTTTACTGGTCTGAAAGGTGTTCTGGTTCCCATCGAAGATACCATCAAAGGCTTCAATGAAATCATTGACGGCAAGTACGATCACCTACCTGAATCGGCGTTCAACCTTGTTGGTACGATCGAAGATGCTATCGTCAAAGGTGAGCGCATCATGAAAGAAGCTGGACAGTAACAGTTAGTTACGGTTTTTAGTATTCAGTTTTCGGTTAACATCATGCGGTCGCTTTCCGGTGATGATCTTCGGTAAACCGAATACTGAAAACCGATTATCAAATCTGATACTTCCATCTGTGTAGCTAGTCTAACAGATTAATCAATCACTGTAAGAGATATGAAACGCATCGTATTATCTGGATTACTAATCGGATTACTCAGCAGTCTGACACAAGCGCAAACTGTACCTGGAACAACTTCCGACGTGGCGAAACCCGCAATTGTGGGAGCCGCTCGGGATTCAGGAATGCTCTCCAGCCCGCAAACTACAGCGAGCCAGACTACCGACAATACAGACACGCAACTGGATAAAGCCGTAACAGCGCTGAATAATGGCGACAAGGCTGGATCAACCCAGGCCCTACAGGCAGGAATTACCGGATTGGAAGCTACTGCCCAAAAAAGCTCCAGTTCGTTCAAAGACAAGGTATTGGCCCAGGTTAGCAAGCTGAAAGCCTTGTTACCCCTTATCGCCGGTGGTAGTCTCACCGGTAATGGCTTGCAGAAAGCCATCGGATTAGCTAAACTGGCATCCAATGCCAGTAAGCTGGATGGTCTGTTGTCAGCGGGTTCGCTGCTAGGAAAAGCTAGTTCACTAACCAGCGGCCTATCCGGTATCAGCAGTGGTCTTTCAGCACTGAGTGGTCCTACACAATCTTCGGGTCAGTCGCTGATTACGGCCGCCCTGGGTAGCATTAGTAAACTCGATCAGGGTGGTTTTGCTGCCAAAGCTGCCGAACCGGTTGTCAAAAATCAGATCGGCAGCGTTCTTAATTTCGTAAAAGGGGCTTTATAGCCACATAGCCATGACGCTAGATATTATTACCCCCGACCGTAAGGTCTTCTCCGGTGAAGCGACGTCGATTACGTTTCCGGGTAGCGAAGGTCAGTTTCAGGTGCTGAACGATCATGCGCCCCTGGTTAGCACATTGGACCGCGGTCCGATCGTCGTTCAGTCGGCGTCAGGTCAACAAGTGTTCAATGTTGACGGTGGTGTCGTTGAAGTACTGCAAAACAACGTGCTGGTACTTGCCGAAGCCATTGTTGCTTAAGCACCGAGCATACAAACAGAAAGGGATAGCCTACTTAGGCTATCCCTTTCTGTTTGTATGGCATAATGAGTTATAATTCATCACGCTACAAAAAAAGGGGGCAACTACACGGTTGCCCCCTTTTTTTGTAGCGTGATCGCACCGGCGACCAGGCCTTCGCGTCTCAATATGCGTTAGCAAAGCCATCCGGTAAGTGAGATACGAAGGGTCTCTCCGGTGCGGTCTCTATACGGTTGCTTCTTCGGCGTATGCTTCCGTAGGAACGCAGGCGCAGACAAGGTTCCGGTCGCCATAAGCCGAGTCAATTCGGCTTACGCTCGGCCAGAACTTGCGGGCCCGAACGTACGGCAGCGGATAAACCGCTTTCTCACGACTGTACGACCGGTTCCAGTTATCTGACAGCACGACAGTAGCCGTGTGGGGTGCGTGTTTCAGTACGTTATCAGCTTTGTCGGCGGTACCAGCCTCGATCTCACGAATCTCTTCCCGGATGGCGATCATCGCTTCGCAAAACCGGTCGAGTTCGGCTTTCGATTCTGATTCGGTCGGCTCGATCATTAGCGTACCCGCAACCGGGAACGAAACCGTCGGCGCATGAAAACCGTAGTCCATCAACCGCTTGGCAATGTCTTCTACTTCCACCCCAGCCGCCGATTTGAACGGACGGCACTCGATGATCATCTCGTGCGCTGCACGGCCGTTGGCACCGCTGTACAGCGTTTCGTAGTGACCTTCAAGCCGAGCTTTGATATAGTTCGCATTCAGGATAGCCTGCTTGGTCGCACGGGTTAATCCTTCGCCCCCCATCATCGCGATGTAAGCGTACGAGATGGTCAGAATACTAGCCGATCCGTAAGGAGCAGCCGACACTGCCGGGATAGCCTCAGTACCGCCTGTTTTCACCACTGCGTGACCCGGCAGGAACGGAACAAGTTGTTCGGCTACACCAATCGGACCCATGCCCGGGCCGCCACCACCGTGGGGGATACAGAACGTTTTGTGCAGATTCAGATGGCAAACGTCGGCACCGATCGTTGCTGGCGACGTCAGACCGACCTGCGCGTTCATGTTCGCGCCATCCATATACACCTGCCCACCATGCTGCTGGATGATGTCACAGATTTCTTTGATACTTTCTTCAAATACACCGTGCGTCGACGGATAAGTTACCATCAGGCAAGACAGGTCGTTGCTATATTGTTCTGCTTTCGCTTTCAGGTCAGCTACGTCGATGTTGCCTCGTTCATCGCATTTTACGATCACGACTTTCATACCGGCCATCACCGCACTGGCGGGGTTTGTCCCATGTGCCGATTGCGGAATCAACGATACAGTTCGGTGGTTATCACCCCGGCTTTCGTGGTACGCCCGAATCACCATCAGCCCTGCGTATTCACCCTGCGCACCCGAGTTGGGCTGCAGCGACATAGCGGCAAATCCAGTGATGGTACAAAGCCACTGATTGAGATCGGCAAATAGTTGCTGATAACCCGTCGTCTGATCTTTCGGGGCAAATGGGTGCAGTTTGCCGAACTCAGGCCACGTTACCGGAATCATTTCGGCGGTAGCGTTAAGTTTCATGGTACAGCTCCCCAGCGAAATCATCGAATGAACCAGCGAGAGGTCTTTTTCTTCAAGTGATTTCAGATACCGAAGCATCTCGTGCTCGGTGTGGTGCGTATTAAACACCGGGTGCGTCATATAGTCCGACGTACGGATCAACCGTTCCGGCCAGCTAATTTCCAGGTTGGCTGCCAGTGCGTCGAGATCCGCTTTTACGCTAAATACGTTGAGCAGCTCCGACACATCGGCTAATGTCTTGGCTTCGTCAAACGAAATGCTGACATGCTCGTCGTCCGTATGGTAGTGCAGATTTAACTGCGCTGCCCGCGCCGATTTGCGTAGCGACTCGACATCGTCGACCCGAACGGTAACCGTATCGAAGTACGCTTCCGTTGTCACGGCCATACCACTCTGAAGTAGTGCCATCGCGAACAGGCTGGTCAGCCCATGTACATGTTCACCGATAGCGCGCAGACGGGCCGGACCGTGGTATACGGCGTAGCTACCGGCCATCACCGCCAGCAGTACCTGCGCCGTACAGATGTTCGAGGTCGCTTTCTCACGTCGAATATGCTGTTCGCGCGTCTGCAACGCCATCCGCAGGGCTGGCTTACCTGCCGCATCCTGCGATACGCCAATGATCCGGCCAGGCATCTGCCGTTTGAAGCTATCACGGGTGGCAAAAAAAGCCGCGTGCGGCCCACCGAAACCCATGGGCACGCCAAACCGCTGTGCTGACCCAACGACGACATCGGCCCCCATTTCACCCGGCGGAGTGAGCAGGGTCAGTGCCAGCAGATCAGCGGCAACGGCAACCGTAATACCCAGTTCGTGCGCCGACGCAATCAGGTCTGTGTAGTCAAACACAGAACCGTCGGTAGCCGGGTATTGAAGCAGCATCCCGAAGATATCACCTTTCGTCAGGTCGGCCCGCTGATGATCGCCAACCCGTACGGTAATACCGACAGGCGTTGCGCGGGTTTTAATAACGTCGATTGTCTGCGGGTGGCACCGTTCCGACACAAAGAACGTCGCTGCATTTTTCCGGCTTGCCGGGCGTGTGGCAAACAGGAGGTTCATGGCTTCAGCAGCCGCCGTTGCTTCATCGAGCAGCGACGCATTAGCCAGGTCCATACCGGTCAGATCCGATACGACGGTCTGAAAATTCAGGAGCGCTTCCAGTCGTCCCTGCGCGATCTCCGCCTGATAAGGCGTGTAGGCCGTGTACCAGGCCGGATTTTCCAGAATATTGCGAAGAATCACGTTCGGCGTCAGGGTATCGTAATAGCCCATACCGATGTATGACTTAAAAATCTTGTTCTGAGATGCTAATTTGCGAAAATCAGCGAGAAATTGCGCTTCCGTTTTAGGAGCGGGCAGATCGAGCGGAGCCTGTAGCCGAATCGCTGCGGGTACAGTCTGATCAATCAGTTCATCGAGGGTAGCTACGCCAACGGTACGAAGCATATCGGCCTGAGCCGCGTCGGTTTGACCGTGGTGACGGTCTTCAAATACGTCTGTTGGAAGAAGATTCAGTTTCATGCCGGGGTGGCCCTTGGTTGTCTGTCTGTCAAAACGCAAAGGTACGCAAAAGGAGCCACCCCCTCACTTGACGTCCCCAAAAACAAGCCGTACTTTCGGTGGCAATCCATTTACGGTATACGGTTTGCGGCTGATGGTTCGTAATCCTCCCGCTGCTGTGTCTGTAGATCGCAACCTGTAAACTGTATTCCTGAAAAATGACCTGCCGAATCTGTGCCAGTCAGACCAACTTACTGTTTCGGGCGACGATCCTGAGCAAGTACGATATCGCTTATTACGAATGCCCAACCTGCCGGTTTGTGCAGACCGAAACGCCTTACTGGCTTGATGAAGCCTACCAGAGTGCCTTCACGACGACGGATACGGGAACGCTTCGCCGTGGGCAGGTACTGGGTGACTCGGCCATTGCACTGCTATTTTTCCTGTTCAATCGTTCCGGGCGGTTTGTCGACTACGCCGGCGGATACGGCATATTGACCCGCTACATGCGCGATGCCGGTTTTGATTTTTATACAACTGATCCTTACGCACCGAACCTGCTGGCGAAAGGATTCGAAGCTCCCCTTCCGCTCGGCTCCGGCGACCGGTATGAATTGGCGACGGCATTCGAATGCTTTGAGCATTTTGTTAATCCCGCCGAAGAGTTGCGTAAGATCTTGGCGTATACCGACAACGTATTTTTCACGACCCAGCCCTGCCCTACTCCAGCACCAGCGGTAACTGACTGGTGGTATTATGCACCACACCATGGGCAGCATGTGGCCCTTTACCGTCCCGAGACGCTGGCTTATCTGGGAAAGCAGGTGGGGTTACATTATTACAACTTGCTCAACTACCACCTTTACACCCGCAGGCCCTTACCCCCATTGGTGTTTTCACTACTGGTAGCCGCCGGCCGATTTGGTCTGGCATCGGTACTACGGCTATTTCTCAAAAGTAAAACCGTATCCGACGCAGCGCTGCTCGAACAACGCACACAGGCGGGCCGACTAACGGTTTAAGGTTTTCGGGATACGGCCTTATAGTCTGCAACGGGTTCCTTACCCCAAGATGATCACCGTACGATAAACCGCCGAACAGTGTAAACCGTAAATCAGCTCACATGCCCACCGCCCCTGTTCTCTTTCTGATCTTCAACCGACCCGATACCACACAGCTTGTCTTCGAGCAGATTCGGCAGGCCCGCCCCGCCCAACTCTTTATCGCTGCCGACGGCCCCCGTCCAACCAAATCAGGAGAGGCTATGCTGTGCGATCAAACCCGTCAGGTTGCCCATCAGGTCGACTGGGAGTGCGAGGTACGTACCCTGTTCCGGGAGCAGAACCTGGGCTGTAAGCGGGCTGTGTCGTCAGCAATAGACTGGTTTTTTTCGCAAGTCGACGCGGGTATTATTCTAGAAGATGACTGCCTGCCGGAGCAAACGTTTTTTTCGTTCTGCACCGACCTGCTCGACCGGTACCGCGACGATAACCAAGTCATGCACATCAGCGGCATTACGTTTCAGGCACGGCGAGACGTAACGGCTGGCGCTTCTTACTACTTCTCGGGCTTTGCGTCTATCTGGGGCTGGGCAACCTGGCGTCGGGCGTGGCAGCGCTATGCTGTCGACCCTACCGATAACGCCAACAACGTGTCGCTGGCAGCGCCCTATTTCAATCAACGGCAGCGGTGGTTGTTGGATGAGGTAATCGCGGGTCGACTCGACACTTGGGATGTACAATGGCTGGTCGCAATTCGCCGATACGACGGCCTATCCATCGTACCCCGCGTCAGTCAGGTTACCAACATTGGGTTCGGCCTGAACGCGACCCATACGGTTCGAAAGCCGAACTGGCTGACCGATCTGATTACTGCTCCGCTCGAACCGCCACTCATTCATCCACCCCTAGTCACGATTAATACGGAAGCCGACTGGTACGATGCCACGCATATTCACCGACAACCCTGGTATATGCGTATACTGGAATGGGGTTATTTTACGCTGATGGGACTGGTAAAACGTTAGTCGATCTCCGCCAGCATCTGCCGTAGTGCCTGCGTTACCCGGTCGGTTGTCAGGCTGTCGACCGGTACGGGCGCTTCGGCAACAACAACTGGGGCTAGCTCAGCTAAGCGGTGCATCCAGTCGTCAAAGAAAGCTGGGTACACATGCCGGATGTAGGGGGCAATAGCCGCTGGATACGGATGCCAGCGAACAATTGATTTTCCCGCCGACAGTGACAGGCAGGGCGTACCGACCGACGCAGCGATGTGAACGATACCTGAATCATTGGCCAACACCAGCCGAGCCTTCTGCACGACCCCGATCAGCTCTCCCTGCGACAACTTACCCATCAGCGATTGCACGGGTAGATTGGCGGGCAAATGGATTTTCAACTCATCATACAGACAAGCCTCCCCAGCCGTTCCCGTCACCAGTACCGACCAATCCGGCCGTAGTTGGTGTAAGGTGATCAGCACGTCCGCAAACCGGCCCATTGGCCAGATTTTGTCGGGCGCTCCTGCTCCCGGCGATACAATGACGAATGTGCTGGGTAGCGCTACATGCGTTACCGAAACAGTGGGCAACTGCAAGGGTAACAAGGGTACAGGTTGATCAAGCAGCTGACTGAACACTTGCCGATTCCGCTCGGCTTCGAACACCACGGCGGCATCGGTTGGCAAGAGTCTGGTATAGTAACGATTGCCCCAGTTGGCTTCCAGTGCCGTTGTATTCGCTAAATCAGTTACACAGCCAATACGTGCTTCCGCAGTACAGATACGCGTTATGAAATCGTCCAGTACCAGCACCCGGCTGTACGTGGGCGTAAACGTTACAGCAAAACCCAACTGGCGCAGCTTGCGGCCTGTTTGTAGGCGGTACAACGGTTGGGTGGAAAGCTTATAGATGTCAACCCAATGGAAGCTATTGAACAGATCGGCGTCCGCGAATTCAGCCATTTGCCGAAAGGCAGCATTCCCAACCAGGCAAAACACGTATGACTGATAGTCGGGGTGAGCACGTAGCTGGCGCACGTAGGTTCGCAGCATCAGATAGTCGCCCAGCGCATCGAATTTGAGAATCGCCAGCGTAGGTTTTACCGGTACCTGTCGGCGGGTAGTCAGTATCGTCATGGTATCAACCAGCCAGAGAATCAGGTCGATACCGAGCAAGACGGGTCGCAGCCAGGGCGATGTTTTCA
>JAKONH010000465.1 GCA_022702045.1 Spirosomataceae bacterium | reverse complement strand
AAGCCGTGCTGCTCAGCTCCCTTGGCTAATTCCTCGGTGAGTTGGTCAAGTTGATCCGCCGTCAGTCGGGACGGGGCCCCGGTGCGTTTACCGGTCGTCAGGCCTGCTTCGCCTTGCTCTCGGTAGGTTTTCAGTGTTTGGCTGACCCAGCCCTGTGTCAAGCCAAAGGCCCGGGCAATATCGGCCTGTCTCCAGCCTGTGTGTTTGAGTTCGACGCACCGCCGGCGTAGCGCTTCGTAGTCTGCCTATTTATAAGTAGCCATCGATGGCTAAAGAGCAAACCTTTATAGACTTACTCACGCATCAATAAACCCCTTGTATATAGATGCTAAAACCTCCTCTCTATGATTTGGGCCATCCCCCTAAGTGAGTATAAGTTTATCAACGATTAGGAGTTGAACGGCGCGTAGGTGGTCCGCCCTTGTGAACTTTTCTTAGCACCACATCAGGCTAGCCCTCCCATAAGTGACTACCACTTAATTCTCACTGGTGCCTAAACAGGCAGGGCCGTTGTACGTTCATATAGCAGCATCCGGCGGCAAACGCCGTCCGGCGGTGAGACGCGAGGGATCGCGTCTCTACGTGAAAAGCTTATGGTAAAACAGCTTCGTTCTTTTGCTCAGCTTGCGGGCCGGGCGTTTATCAATCTAGCCGATAACGACCCCATTCGGATGGCGGCAGCGACGGCATTTTTTAGCTTCTTTGCGCTGCCGCCAATCGTTATCATCCTGACCCAGTTGTACGGCCACGTCCTGACCGACGCGGATCGGCAGGTAAGCACGGAGTTGTTTCGCACCATGGCCGATCTATTTGGCTGGCAGAGCGCCCGTCAGTTACAGGACATCTCACAACGGCTGCAACAGCCCCGGTCGAACGGTTGGTTAACAGCGCTTAGCGTCGCCTTGTTGCTGCTGGCATCGACAACCCTGTTTGCTATTATCAAAAACTCGCTCAACCAGCTTTGGCGGGTCAAACACGCGGCCCATCGGCGCTGGTGGGCGTCGGCAGCCGACCGGGTCATCGCTTTCGGCATTATTCTGTTTTCGGGCCTGCTCGTACTAGCTTCGCTACTTGTTCAGCAAACTCTGCTGCCGCTCCAAGCGCACCTCTCCGACGCGCTTGTGCTACCAGTATGGCTGATCGACACAGGCCGTTATTTACTGTCGACGGTACTGCTGACGCTATGGTTGTGTGTAGTGTTCAAATACCTGCCCGATATCAAGATTCGCTGGCAGGCGGTCTGGCGCGGGGCGCTCGTAACGGCCTTGCTTTTCGACCTTGGGCAACAGATTCTCGACCGACTGCTGATTAAAAGCCCCGTTGGGGCGCTGTATGGCCGGTCGGGCGCTATCATCCTGATCTTGCTCTTTATCTTTTATTCAGCCCTGATCCTGTACTACGGCGCCAGCTTTACCCGCGAGTACGCTAACTGGATACACCTCGACGCCGAGCCGGCTAAAGATGCCGTCGCTTACCAGATCCAGGAACTGCCGGAGGAAGATGACCTCACCCCCGGCCCCTCCCGAGACGGCGGACCGCCAAAAACAGGAGAGGGGTGACTTGCTGTAAGTTATCTTGTGGCCGGTACGCTACGTAGCTGTTTAGTCGGCCAAGGACTAGCCGATAGTAAGCTTCATAGAATTACTGGTGCTATCCATTGAAATCCCCCCCCTCCCTTTTTGGGCGGTCCGCCGTCGCGGGAGGGGCCGGGGGTGAGGGACCCTTAGAATAATAATTGCCGGACCAGACCGGTCACCTGTTCGATAGCTCGGTCGGTATCGCTTCGTTTACGGTCGGCGGGATCGAAGCGATTGAAGGGACGCAAGTCGAGCACAAACGTTTCATCGACCTGATCGCCATCAACGGGCGTAAAGCGTTTATATCCCCCCACAACGACTGGCATCAGCCCATGCGCTTTCTTGAAACGCGTCAGTACCGACATCAATAAATGCTCAACCAACGCAGCCGATACGTCTTCAGCCGGAACAAACTGCACATACGCCAGATTCCGGTCGACCATCGTTTGCTCGCCGGGCCCAAAGTGACCTTCGCAACTTGAAAAGGTTTGCACCAGTCCGGTTGCGTTCAACGCATCGACTAATGGGCGAATAATTGGTTCGATCGTATCGGTTGTATGATTCATGCGTATAAAGCCGGTTCAGGTAATGTTACCGGGTCACGTGGTTCGCTGGTCGTTGCGTGCAAACAGCGCCGTCGTCCAACGAATTTCCTGACCGTCAATTCGTTCTTCTTCGTAAAAATCGACGAGCCGTAACTGATTGTCGCGTAGGAAACGCATCACATCCAGCGGGTCTGATTGACCGACGTACAGGCCGGTAAAGTTAAGCTCCAGCAAAACCGCTTTGATCTGCTTCTGCCGGAGTAGCTCACTTTTCCCCTGTAGGACAGGCAGTTCGCACCCTTGTCTATCGATTTTCAACCGATCAATCTGATCAATCCGATACGTCTGGCAAAACTGACTGAGCGTACTGATCTGTACTAGTTCAATGGATACGACTTCTTCGTAAGCAAAAATGTTCTCCCGCCAATCCAGATTCATCGGCAATGATGAACTTAGCTCGGTGTGCTGATAGTTCCGAAACTCAGCGACACCCCGTTCAGCGCCTATTACCAGATGATGCCAGCCGCCAAACAAACCGAACCGGTTTAAAATGGAACAAAGCAAGCAGCTTATGAGGCAGTTATCTGTATGAATAACAGGTCACTCCAGTTCGACTCGACAGAAACCGCATCGTCACAGATGCGAGGGCCTCTTTATCGTTGGCGGGTACCGAGGTAGCCTACCGCTAACAGAGCCAGGCCGGCGGCCACCCCAAACGACACATACATTCCCTGTGCCATGCCGAAGCTGTTAAGTAACCACCCCGACGCTACTGCTCCGATGCCGATCCCCGCTTCCAGCGCAATGTACATGGTCGCCATCGCCCGGCCACGAGTCGCTTCGTCGCTCAGATCGGCTGTCCAGGCAGTAATTGTTGGTGAATTCATTCCCCACGACATACCAAACAAAACTGCTGCTGTCCAGAACAGCAGGGTCGAATGCGTAAACATCAGAGTTGCCATGGCCATAGCTAGCACCGAGGTAGAGACGAGCAGCACCGGCACCCGCCCGTGACGGTCTGATGACCGGCTGAAGATGAGTCGTACCGCCAGTGACGCCAGCGTATACACGCTGAAAAACAACCCTTTATTAGTAATACCCAGCGAACCGCTCAACCCTGACACGACGGTCAGCACTACACCCGATGAAAACGACTGAAGCAACAACACAACAAACGGCGGAATCGCCTGCTTGTCGAAGATTTCGTCTTTACGCAACCGTAGCAGCCGAAATCGGAACGGCTGCGTATTGACCAGCGTCTCGGGCATTTGCATCAGAATCAGGATCGACAGCAGGGCAAAAGCCGACGAGGTCCAGAACATAATGTTCATTGAGAACGACTCGGCCAGCCAGCTCCCGATGGCCGGTCCCAGCGACATACCCATCGCTGTAAACAGGCCCAGCATACCCATCGCTTCGCCCCGCCGGTTGGCCGGTACGATGTCGGCCACATAGGCCGAGGTGGCGGTGGGTTTGGTACCCGTCGAAAAGCCGTGTACCAGCCGTAACGTAAGAAAGCCGCCCACTGTCAACAGATACGGGTACAGGAAGCCGCAGAGAAAGCAAACGATCGATCCGAACGCCATGACCGGCACTCGGCCCACCGTATCGGTGATCTTACCACTGAACGGACGCGACAACCCTGCCGTCAGGGTAAAGAGCGCGATAATCAGCCCTATGTATTCCCGCCCACCCAGTCGTGTTAGATAATCGGGCAGTTCGGGAATCATCATTTGAAAACTGGCCGTAAACAGAAAGTTGCTGGCACACAGCAACCAGAAGGAGAGCGTATACAGAGCCGAACGGCCGAAGGGGTGGCGGATGAGCAGCGTTTTCAGTGGAGCGTCGGGGATGATTCGTTGACAAAGATAAGGGGCTAGCGGAGTCGGCGGGGCGAAATGTGCCCTATTGAGAAGCGGATTCTTTCGCGGATTCGCGCTTTCACTCATTTGCTCTTTCGTACCTTTGCCGTCGCTTACTTACTTTTCAGTTATGTCGCGCAATGTTAAAATTGGCCTGTTTCTGACGGTCTCTATCCTATTTACCACCTTCACTTTTTACTTCTGGCAGATTATCAAAACGCCGAATCTACAGGCTAAGGAAGGCGACAAAACCTTTGCGCTGTTAATTCCCAGCGGCTCGACGTTCGAGTCGGTCATGGACACGCTCAAGGCGCACGACGTCGTCGATGACGAGGTATCGTTCCGGTTTCTGGCCAAGCTGATGAAGTACCCCGAACACGTCAAGGTCGGTCGATACGAAATCAAACCCCGCCTGGGCAACCGCGAGGCTCTGGTCAAACTGCGCAATGGAAGTCAGGACCCACTACCAGTGACATTCAATAACATCCGGCTAAAAAGCGACCTGATTCAACGACTGGGTAGCAAGTTCGAATTCGGTCCCGAAGCACTTGGTGAACGGCTAAACGATCCGGCAACCTGCGCCAAATTTGGGTTCGACACCACAACCATCGTTTGTTTGTTTCTACCTAACACCTACGAGTTTTTCTGGACGATCAAGCCCGATGCCTTTCTGGAACGCATGGGCTCCGAATACAAGAAGTTCTGGACACCCGAACGAAAGGCAAAAGCCGAGGCACTGGGGATGACGCAAACGCAGGTGCAGGTGCTGGCGTCGGTCGTAAAGGCGGAAACAAATAAAGTCGACGAGCAGCCACGTGTCGCAGGTGTGTACCTGAACCGGTTGAAGCGGGGTATCAAACTCGAAGCTGACCCAACCGTGATCTTCGCCCTGCGCGATTTCGGCATCCGTCGGCTACTCAACAAACAACTTTCGGTCGATTCGCCCTACAACACGTACCGCTATGCCGGTCTGCCACCGGGTCCGATCAACCTGCCCCCGCCAGCCACTATCGACGCGGTCCTGAACGCCGAAAAGCACGATTATCTGTACTTCGTTGTCGACGCCCGCTTCAATGGCTACCATACGTTCTCCAAAACGCTGTCGGAGCACATCGCCAACGCCCGCCTGTATCAGCAGGCGCTGACGAAAATGCGGATCATGAAGTAAGGCCATGCTGACACACGACGTTACGGGTATTCGCGTACGCTACTACGATACCGATCAAATGGGGATCGTCTATTACGGTAACTACGCCCGTTTTTATGAGATCGGCCGGGTTGAACTGATGCGGCACATCGGCATGGACTACAAAGACCTTGAGGCCGATGGTATTGGTATGCCCGTCTATGACATGTCGACCCGCTTCATTCGCCCCGCCCGCTACGATGATCTGCTAACCGTCCGGGTAATGGTAGCGCAGATGCCTACCACCCGCATGGTATTTCAGTATGAAGTATTCAATCAACATGGCGACCTGCTCAACACGGGCAGCACAACGCTGGTTTTCGTTCGGTCGGCAACGGGTCGCCCATGCCCTGTACCGCCAGAGCTGGCCGTTTTAGCCAAACCTTTTTTTGGCGTGTAGGTTGCTTTGGTAGGTTTGCAGCATACGGTCTTCAGGTTAGCCGTGCCTTGCGGCCACCGTAGACCGTACGCTGACTACAGTAAACGGAACACCACAAACGACCATTCATGTTTGATAAGCTATTGGCGCTAAAGCCCATGCGCGGTATTCGTGCATGGCTCTATAAGAATCATCCGTTCAGGTCGCCTATTACCTGGTACTCCTTCCTCACGCGACTCGGAAACAAAATCATTGAGAACGACACGAGCGAGCGGGCAGCCTCGGTTTCCTACAGCCTGATCCTAGCCGTTTTCCCCACCGTCATTTTCCTGTTCACGCTTATCCCCTACATCCCCATCCCCCACCTCGACGACCGGATCATGGGTTTTCTGGGCGAGGTCCTGCCTGGTGATACGTTCAGCACG
>JAKONH010000378.1 GCA_022702045.1 Spirosomataceae bacterium | reverse complement strand
TCATCAACCAAGGACACAATGGCTGGACGGCAATGCGCATTGCGCAGCAGATTGACTCATTGGGCCTGACCAAAGCCGATCTCTACTCCGTCTTTCTCGGCACCAACGACTGGTGGCACAGCAAACCACTGGGCCGCTTCACCGACTACCAGCAAAACACGGGTACCGGCACGGTATACGGCTCGTTCCGCATTATCCTCGACAAACTCCGCCGACTTAATCCGCAGGCACGTCTGTTACTGATTACGCCCATGCCCCGCACCGACTTTGTCTACATCAGCAATCTGAAAAACAACGCGTACGGCTCGTATAAACCTAAAGACGGGCAAACGCTCGAATCGTTTGCGCAGGCCATCGACTCCATTGGCCACGCCGAGCAGATACCAGTCGTTGACCTCTATCACCTGCGCAGTCTACGAGTGGAGAAGCTGGTAAAATTCAAGCGGTTGAAAGATCCCGCTACAGGTCGGTATGTTGACTACCGCTACCCGGATTACACCAATATTCCGTTCAACCCGGCCACTGACGAATATCCGTACCCGCCCACGGCCATCGACCGCACCTACGACGGCCTTCATCCCTCCGACGAGGGCTACGAACTCATCACCCGGCAGTTGGTCAGAATAATTCGGAAGATGGAATAGCGTGTGGCATGTAGATTACCAACCGACAACATCATTGCGTGACATCGGCTACGCTACGGCCGAAATCGCTGAATGCTGAAATCGCGGGCGGTACCGGTTTCGCCAATGCGGGCATTGAGCGTGAAAATCTGGTTGTTTACGGCTACGCTGGTTGTTGCTCCCGTATACACGTCGGTGTCGTATTTCAGAATAGTTGCGCTTTGCCAATTGTCCGTACTGCTCACCTGTGCTACCCGATTGCCGCCCGTCACGACGTATAAATTGTTGTTCAGCAACGTCAATCCATCGCCGGGCAATGCCGTTGGCAGGCTTACTTCCGTCACTGTATTCCCGTTCGCCAAATCTACTTTGTAGAGTTTGCCCTGTCCGGTATTGGCAACGATCAGGTAGCCATCCGGGTGATAAACGATGCCGTTCAAGCCAAAGGTCGTGCTGGCAAACCGCGTGTTGTCCCGCACCAGTACACTGGCATCACCCGTTGCCGTGACCCGGTAAATAACGGGTGAAAACGAGTCGGTTACGTAGGCCGTGCCGTCCGGCGCAATCGTTACGTCGTTGGCAAAGTTTGGGTCAGCGGCCGGAATCAGAGCCGCCAGATCCGTACGTCGCTCAACCTGCCGGGTGTTCAGATTAAACACCACCAGTTCGGCTTTCTGGCGCGTAGTGGCCGCACTGCTTCGATCCGACCGACCCTGATCACTGTTACAAACGAACACACGACCACCCGCCACTTTTATACCGATAACCGCAATCAATCCTGGATCGGTTAGCAGGTCTTCATAGCGCCCATCGGTCGTGACGGTACCCACCTTACCCTGTGGTATGGACGAAATCAGGAATCGATCCAGTTGTGAGGAGTACGCGATACCTTCCGGGTACTGCCGTTCGGCTACAAAATTTATACGCTCCGGAAAAAGCGCGTTAGGACTATTGCGGTGGTCTTCACAGGCAGTAAGCGTAGCCGCGAGCAGACAGGCCGACGTAACGGAGTAGAACGAATTTTTCACAACGGAAGCGTAATTGAACTGGTCAAATAAATGAATTGCCGATACAGGCTTGCCTGTTCATTCTACTTAATTAATATAGATTAAAAATGTTTTAATGTACAACGCAAGAAAGTTCATCTTATGTAGGAAATTACCAGTTGATCAGCAGGTTGATACCCGTTCAATCGCTCATATTAGCAGCTATAGGCACGCTGTGATCAGGTTAGAAACCAGTTAAAAAAATCCGGCAAGTTTCGTAAACGGTCTTGCAAATAGCCTGAGCAGGTAGCTAGATTTACTAGTTTAGTAACACCTGTTCATTTATCTATGCGCCAACTCTTTACCACTTTATTCGTCTGCCTATTTCTATCCTCCGCCGTTGCGCAATCCATTATTTACGTCACGCCAACCGGCTCCGGCAACCAATCCGGCGAGTATTGGTGGGATGCCATATCAGGCATCCAATTACAAAGTCGCTTAGCGTCGGCCTCAGCGGGAACACAGTTCTGGATTACAGGTGGCAGATATTCCCCAGGTGTGCTGCGAACGGCTACATTTCAGATTCCGTCGGGGGTACAGGTATATGGTGGATTTATAGGGAACGAAAGTCACATTACACAACGCCAGCTAAGCAATCCATCAAGCACAACATTCACTGGCGAAACGGGCGATCCATCGATCATTGGAGATAACAATCGACACGTAGTCAGCTTTACCAATGTATCGCCCACTACTCGACTAGATGGAGTTGTTGTTGCAGGTGGTAATGCGGATGGTGCTGCTCCCGACAATGCGGGAGGGGGCATATACAATCTAGCCAACTCTGTTGGTAATACATCGCAACCAGTTATTGCAAACTGTTGGCTCGTCAACAATGCAGGGGGATACGGTGGTGGATTTTATAACGAAGCTCAGAGAAATACATTAGCCTCTCCACGCATTATCGAATGCACTTTTGAAAAAAACAAAGCCATTTTTTTCGGAGGTGGCTTATGTAGCAGTAATAGCGGTGGGCACAGTAATCTGTCTATCGTTGGTTGCGTTTTCGTATCAAATCAGGCCAACACAGGTGGCGCAGCGGCCTTATCTACAACCTTAAATGGAGGAGCTGCTAGTAATATACCATCATTTACTGAATGCATCTTTAGTAATAATAAAGCCTCGAATGGTGGAGCCTTATATATTGGTAGCGGCTTTTCCGCCTACATGCTACCATCGATTACGAACAGTTTGTTTATAGCTAACGATGCTACAAATACAGGTGGAGCTGTTGCCTTGGCAGCCACCGTCAACTGTACGAATAGATCTCAATTCACTAACTGTACATTAGTAAACAACTCGGCTCCTTCAGGTAGTGGATTTTACAGTTCCAGATACAGCGACACTGAATTATCCATTAACATAAAGAACAGCATAATTCGTGGTGGTAGTGACCGCTTCGTTTACGACACAGGGGCGGATAAACTATCTCCTGTGTATAGCGTCTCTTATTCCGATGTCCAGGGTGGCTTTACCGGTACGGGAAACATTGATGCCGATCCACAATTTGTTGACGCGGCCAATGGTAATTTTCGGTTAAAAACGGGGAGCCCGGCTATTAACGCTGGCGATCCAGTTAGCACAACGGCAACCGTATCGGCGACCGACCTCGATGGTAATCAGCGAATTGCGGAGAACCGGATCGATATGGGCGTTTACGAGCTTCAGGTGTCGGCCGTGACGGGCTCAGACCTGAGTCTGCGGCTTAATGTCGACAGTCGGACGCCGAGTGCCAATCAGGCGGTGACGTATCAATTGACAGTAACGAACGATGGTCTACTCAAAGCGACGGGTGTCACCTAGCAAAATCGCCTGCCTGATAACATGGCCTTCGTGGCTGGCAGCAATCTGTCGTTGAACAACGGTGTATTAAGCGGGTATATAGCCTCGCTGGAACCGGGTGTCTCCAACACGTTTACCTACCAGTTGCAGCCGACACAGGCAGGGCAGTACATCAATGCGGCACAGATTACAGCGGCCGACCAGCCTGACCCCGATAGTGAGCCGAACTCCGGTACGGGCGATGGGCAGGACGATGCAGCACAGGTCGACATTCGGGTTGGTGGCGCCAGTAGCCCGGTGTATGCATCGGCCAATCCGAATCAGGTACCACTTCCGCCCGTTCAGTCGAACCAGCCTACACCTGACCCCAGCAAAGTCGATCTTGCCCTCAGCCTGTCTGTGGATAATCGCGTTCCGAAAGTGGGCGATTTATTAACCTATGTCCTGACCATTACCAACCAGGGGGGCGCTACGGCTTCCAACGTACGGGCTACGGCTTACCTGCCCGATGGTCAGCAGTTCGACAGTAGCCCCGATGGCATGAGTGTGAGCGACGGGGGCGTTTTAGGCGGTATCGCGTCGATACCAGCGGGTGGTCAGGCGAGTTTGCGGTTTACGGCACGGCTAACGTCGGCGAAGATGGGCGTTACCAAAGCACAGATTCGTCAGGCCAGCCCTACCGACGTTGACTCGACACCGGACAAC
>JAKONH010000304.1 GCA_022702045.1 Spirosomataceae bacterium | reverse complement strand
TGCTCCGCCACGAAGTCCGGGCGGTCCGGACCGAGAAGAACCCCGAACGATTACCGGCGCTGCTCCGGCAGGAAACCTTCGACCTGATCCTGCTCGATATGAATTACCATCGGTCGGTCAATACCGGCAATGAGGGGCTTTACTGGCTTCATCAGCTTCGTAAGCTGGCCCCGGTCTCGGCTGTGCTACTCATTACCGCCTATGCCGACATCGACCTGGCCATCCGGGGCCTGAAAGATGGGGCCGCTGATTTCGTGGTAAAACCCTGGCGCAACGACAAATTACTGGCCTCGCTGGCCGAAGCCCTGACCCGCCAACAACGCGACGACGCACCGATCAATCAGCCGGAAAAGCCAACGACATTACCGCTGCTCGGCGAGTCGACGGCCATGCAGACACTGCGCCGGACCATTGGTAAGATTGCTCCGACCGACGCCAATGTCCTGATTCTGGGTGAGAATGGTACGGGTAAGGATGTCGTTGCCCGGCTGATTCATATGCAGTCGATGCGGGCCGGTCAACCGTTTGTCGCTGTCGATCTGGGGGCGCTGAGCGAGGGTCTGCTGGAGTCAGAATTGTTTGGCTACGTGAAAGGCGCCTTCACCGACGCCCGGCAGGACCGGGCGGGGCGGTTCGAAGCGGCAGCGGGCGGTACGCTCTTTCTGGATGAAGTTGGCAACCTGTCTCTTGCCGGGCAAACAAAGTTGCTGACGGCCCTGCAACAGCGACAGGTTACGCGGCTGGGTAGTCATACACCGATCCCGGTCGACGTGCGGGTGGTGTCGGCGACCAATGCACCGCTTCACCAGCTCGTACAGACCGACCGGTTTCGGAAAGATCTGGTGTACCGACTGAACACCATCGAGCTGACATTGCCCCCGCTGCGCGAACGCGGGGACGACGTCCGGCTGCTGGCCGAGCATTTTCTAACGCAATATGCGACCAAATACGGCAAACCGGTTCCCCGCCTGGAAGGCCGAGCCTTAGCACGGCTGCTGAATTACCGGTTTCCAGGCAACGTCCGGGAACTTCAGCATACGATGGAGCGGGCGGTCATCCTGAGCGAGTCGAATGCGCTGACCGCCGAAGATCTGGTGTTCTCGTCCGTCGAAACGACTGTGCCTGCCGGGCCAGAAACGACTCAGCTGGCTGAATTGGAAAAAGGAACGATTCAGAAGGTCGTCGACAAGCATCACGGCAACATCACCAAGGCCGCCAAAGAGCTGGGCATTACCCGGATGGCGCTTTATCGGCGGCTGGGCAAATACGATTTGTGAGATGAACACCGTTGAACTGGCCCTGCCCCTGCGCGCAGGCTTGCTGCTGTTTACACTGACCGGGCTGGCCTATGCCCTGGTGACCGGCCAACCCGTTTACTGGACACCGTTACTGCTGGCAGCCAGCGTACAGGTCTGGGAACTGATGCACTACCTGAACCGGCAGCACCGGGAGTTGACCGACTTTCTGGACGCCCTCCGTTACCAGGATTTTTCGACTAATCTGAGCGCCGTCCACGCCCCGCCTTCCGTACGACAGGCGCGGCAGTTGCTGAATCAGATCAATCAGACATTCAGCGAATTAACCCGCGAAAAGGAAGCCCAGCATTTGTATTTACAGAACGTGCTGGCGCTGGTGAACACGGGTATTCTGTCGTACCGCGACGATGATTTGACGGTGGGCTGGATGAATGAGTCGCTGAAACGGCTACTTCAGGTGCCGTACGTTAAAACGCTGGAAGGCTTCCGGCGTCGCAACCCCGCCTTACACGCGCAATTACTTTCACTGCGGCCGGGTGAAAGCAAGGTATTTAAAGTAGGAGCGCAGGCCGTGCTGCTATCTGCTACGGCCTTTACGGATGAGACCGGGCGCTGGCGGCTGATTGCCTTCCAGCCCATGAGCGAAGCGCTGGAGGCCAACGAAGCCCTGGCGTACCAGAAAATCCTGCGGGTGCTCAACCACGAAATCATGAACTCGATTGCACCGATTGCCTCGCTGTCGGAAACCCTGCACAGGCAGTTGCTCGCAGAGCAAGGCACCCTGGATGAGCTGCGGACAGGAATCGGCGTGATTCGTAATCGTAGTGAAGGCTTACTCCAGTTTTCACAGACCTATCGTAACCTGAGCAAGTTCTCGACGGCGTCGCTTCAGCCCGTGCGCATCATCGACCTGATCGAATCCGTCCTGACGCTGTTCGAGCCGACCCTTGCGCAACGCGCCATCGACCCGGACGTCATCGTACCGGACATGGACATGGTCGTACTGGCGGACCCGGTACTGATCGAACAGGTACTCATCAACCTGCTTACCAACGCCCTGGACGCGCTACGTGATCAGGCAATGCCAACCCTGGTCATTACGGCACTGCACAACGACGAGCATCGCCCGTTGGTGTCCATTTCCGACAACGGGCCGGGTATTCCCGACGACTTGATCGACGAGATTTTCGTGCCTTTTTTCACGACCAAGCAGCACGGCAGCGGCATCGGTCTCAGCCTATCGCGGCAGATCATGCAGCTACACCGGGGCAGTATTCAACTGCAGTCTACCGTAGGACAGGGCAGCACATTCAGCCTGTTGTTCGGCACAGTATAAGCTATAGCTGCTCTTACCTTAAATAGTACGCGTTGATGAGGTGGACTGAGACTATCGGAGATCGTTTAATTTTCGCTTTGTAGGCGCGCATAAGCGCACGCACCATTTATCAGCGGTTGACTGACGCTCGACCACTTCTACGTCTACTTCTTCGACCAGTTCAGGATTCTTAGACTTCATAAGCAAGGCTTCATCAACTGGGTAGCCACCTGAAATTAATAAATAGTCGAATTGAATTTCCCAGACGTTGTGCGCCCAGCAGGCTCCGAAAGTAGTCAACAACTAACCAAAAATACCTATCGTAATAATACGATAGTTAATTTAAGGATGTATCTTTGCCGTATGGGTGTAACGAAAACCGAGATATTTACAGACGAGCAGAACCGAATCGCTGACCTAGCCAAAGCCTTTGCGCATCCGGCGCGGGTGGCTATCCTGCAGCTGCTGGCTCAAAGGAAAGCCTGCGTCTGCGGTGATCTGGTGGATGAACTACCGCTGGCGCAGGCTACCGTTTCGCAGCATTTGAAAGAGCTGAAACGTATCGGTATCATTCAGGGCGAGATCAATCCGCCCCGCGTTTGTTACTGTATCAACGAGACTGTATGGGAAGAAGCGCGCCGTGCCTTCGGATCAGCGTTTGACACCTATGTAGCGACCACCAGATGCTGCTAGGCAGGTGGTTCTTTTTTGTCAAATTAATCGCAATATTACAATAAACCAATAAACGAGTTGACTGGTAATAGCTTCGCAAACCGACGCTGCCACAGACCAGCCCATGACGACGATGATCCGTATTCTTGTTCTCTGCACGGGTAATTCTGCCCGTTCGCAACTAGCCCAGGGCTATTTGCAACACTTCGCCGGCAACCGGGCCGAGGTGTACAGTGCTGGTGTCGCTCCGCACGGCGTAAACCCGCTGGCGGTTCAGGTGATGGCCGAAGACGGTATCGACATCGCCCATCACACCTCGAACCACGCCGATGAGTACACCGACATTCCGTTCGACTACGTCATTACGGTCTGCGACAATGCCCGTGAGCAGTGCCCTATTTTCCCGTCGAGCGCCACGAAGATTCACCATAGCTTCCCAGATCCCGGCGTATCCACGCCGGGCGTGGATACGCCGGGCATCGACGCAATCACGTCGTTCCGGCAGGTGCGCGATCAGATCAAGGTTTTCGCCCGGGAGTTTATCGCCACCCGACTTCCCGAACGCGATGGCATTGCGCATTGAGACCGCTGGGCGCATCCACGCTGGGCGCATCCACGCTGGGCGCATCCACGCTGGGCGAATCCACGCTGGGCGCATCCACGCTGGGGGTAGCAACGAGCGAGAAGCCGTTGTCAAGCTGCTACAGAAAGCGGGTCTGCTCACCGATGATCTACCAACAGACCTGGCGGGTTTTCTTCTCGCCTGGGACGATGACGATTTGGTAGGTGTCGCTGGCCTGGAACGCCATGCAGCTCTGGGTCTACTCCGGTCGGTAGCCGTCGATCCGACGCACCGAAATACGGGTATGGCGACCCAGTTGGTCGAACGCTTACTAGCCACTGCCGATGCAACTCATTTACAGGCAATCTACCTGATCACCACCACGGCCGAAGGCTTTTTTAGCCGCTATGGCTTTGTTTCTGTCAGTCGGGATGAGGTGCCGGACGCCATTCGGCAAACCCGGCAATTCAGTGGTCTTTGCCCCGCATCGGCCCTCGTCATGAAGCGTAATCTCCCATAATGTCCCATGCGTACTCCCCATCTTTCGTTTCTTGACCGCTACCTGACGCTGTGGATTTTTCTAGCCATGTTACTCGGCATCGGTATCGGTTATGTCTTTCCGCAGTCGCAGGCGTTTATTAACCGCTTTGCATCCGGCACGACAGCGCAACTGACCGTCAATATACCGCTGGCGCTCGGATTGATTCTGATGATGTACCCCCCGCTGGCCAAGGTCCGCTATGCGGAGTTACCCAAGGTTTTTGCCAACACGAAAATACTGGCGCTTTCACTGGTACAAAACTGGGTGATCGGACCACTGCTGATGTTTGGTCTCGCCGTTCTGTTTCTGCCCGACAAACCCGACTACATGACCGGGCTGATTATGATCGGTATTGCCCGCTGTATCGCGATGGTCATTGTCTGGAGCGATCTGGCAGGTGGCGACCGATTGTATACCGCTGGCCTGGTGGCGTTCAACAGTATTTTTCAGGTTCTGTTTTATTCGGTCTATGCCTGGTTGTTTGTTACGATACTGCCTCCCCTGTTTGGCTTGCAGGGCTACGACGTGCAGATCACGGTTGGGCAAGTAGCCGGGAGCGTATTTATCTATCTGGGCATTCCATTCCTGATGGGTGTGCTATCGCGGCTGCTGTTAACTCGCCTGTATGGTCAGGACTGGTACGAGCAAACGTTTCTTCCCGCCATCAGTCCGCTCACGCTCCTGGCGCTGCTATTCACGATTACCGTCATGTTCAGTCTGAAAGGGCAGCTTATCGTATCAATTCCGCTGGACGTGTTCCGCATTGCCGTTCCGCTGTCTATTTATTTTGCGCTAATGTTCTTTTCGGCCTTCTACCTCTCGAAGCGGGCCGGTGCCGACTACGGCAAAGCTACATCGCTGGCGTTCACCGCAGCGGGTAACAACTTCGAACTGGGCATTGCCGTGGCCATCGCCGTATTTGGTATTGACTCCGGTGCCGCCTTTGCGGCTGTCATCGGCCCACTCATTGAAGTACCAGTACTGATTCTGCTGGTCCGGTTTGCACAGCGTCAGCAGCTACGCTTTCAATCGCCAGCCCGACTACCTGGCAGCTATAAATCAAACGCCCGCTATGATCAATAGCAGGCGTTTGGCTACTTTTTATCAGGCTGGCCAAGAAAGTTCTTCAGATGTAGTACCCTTCGTTAGCCTTACAGCAATTGTCGCTTTGCTAGACCTGACAGGTTTTGAAGACCTGTCAGGTCTAGGCTAGTTTTTCGCTGAAGAAGTCGATGGTACGTTTCCAGGCGAGTTCGGCCGCGGCCTTATCGTAGCGCGGGGTGGTGTCGTTGTGGAAGCCGTGGTTGGCATTGGCATACATGTACTCGTGGTACTCCTTCTTATTGGCTTTCAGTGCAGCTTCGTAGGCAGACCAGCCTTCGTTGACGCGGGTATCCAGCGCGGCATAGTGCAGCAACAGGGGGGCATTGATACTGGGCACCTCGTCGGCCGTTGGCTGTGTACCATAGAACGGTACCGCAGCCGACAGGCCTGGAATGCGCACCGCCATCATATTGGAAATCCAGCCACCAAAGCAGAAACCGACCACACCGATTTTACCCGTACAGGCCGGGTGGCTTTTCAGATAATCGTAGGCGGCAATGAAGTCTTCCAGCATCTCGTTGCGGTTACGCTTACTCTGTAGTTCCCGTCCCTGCTCGTCGTTGCCGGGATAGCCACCCAGGGGCGACAGCGCATCGGGCGCGATCGAGACAAATCCGGCTAATGCCGCCCGGCGACCGACGTCGGCGATGTAAGGGTTCAGTCCCCGGTTCTCGTGGACGACGACAATGCCGCCCAGCTTCTTTTTGGTATCAGCCGGCATCGACAGTTGTCCTTTGATGGTACCGCCCCCTTTGGGCGACGCATAGTTGACCGACTCCGTTTTCAGGCGCGGATCGTCGGCGCGAACCTGAATATTAGCCTGATAATTCGGCATCAGGAAGCTCATCAACGATGTGACAGTCAGACCACCGACGGCGTAGGCCGACAGCCGTTGTACAAAATCCCGCCGGTCGATCCGGCTGTGGGCATAGTCGTCGTAAAGATCGAATACTTCCTGTTTAATGTCTTCTTTGCGTAGATCGCTCATCTCGGCTGCGGGTTTAGCCTTAAAACTACAGACTTTATCGATATTGTTGTACTATCCCCGTCATCAGGGCCAGTCGTTCCAACCGTTACCGTCAATATCAACCACTATTGCATGCACAGGGCGAGTCGGCAATTGATCGGAATCATCAATAAATACAGTCAGCGATTAGCGGCTTTACTATACTAATTTCCCCACCGCTGAGCCAGAACGATAGACAAAAAATGAAGTAATTCGATTTGTAGCGCGGACCTTATCAACCAACGTCAATTGCCATTCCGTTACCATATTTTTACAGGCAATTAACGCAGTTAACAGGGTCAGCCAGTAGGTTTGAGACAAAAAATAATGAACTACTCCCGCGTACAAGCATTTCTTTCCCTATCACTTTTACTCGCTTCCTGCGGACAAAATCAAAACGATCGCACTACGTTCGAAATTCGCGATTCGGTCTCTGCCTACGGCCCCAACACAATGGTTCGGAATGTAAAGCAGGACAAAAACGGAAACATGTTGATTGCCGCGTCACGTGCCGGCGTGTTTCGATACGATGGAAAATCATTCACTAACCTCGCCAGCAAAATAGGCTCACGCCGATTCTGGGATGTCCTGGAAGATCGGCATGGAAACCTTTGGTTCACGACTACTGATTCAGGCGTCTATCGGTACAGTACAGGATGCCTGCCTACCGGACAGGCAGCCATTCAGCAGTTTACAACCCGGGAGGGACTTGCCAGCAACGGGGTTGGAGCTGTTTATGAGGACAAAGCGGGTGTTATCTGGTTCGCTACCGGGGGCGGGGTGAGCCGTTTCGACGGTAAATCCTTTCAGAATTTCACAACGAACGATGGACTTCCTGCCAATGACATCACTACGATTATGGAAGATAAAACCGGAAAATTCTGGATTGGCACGAGGGGCTATCTGAGCGTTTATGATGGAAAAACGTTTACCACTCCCGTTACTAAAGACGGCAATGCTTTTTACAACGTCTGGTCGATTGTCGAAGACAGAACGGGCACGATCTGGTTTGGAGGGGCAATAATCCACGGCAGAAAAGGCAACGTTTTGTTTACAGAAGATGGTCTTTGGCGCTATGACGGCAACACGTTTACCAACGTATCCCGGCGAGGAGCCTCCTTTATAATCGAAGATAAAAAAGGAAATATCTGGACTACGGGTAGCGTAAACCCACCTACGGGAAACGTTTGGGCGCTATCCCGTTATGATCGAAAATCACTGTACACGAACGAACCCGCCGTAACCGAAATAATGTCGATAAAAGGACCGGGAATGCTTTGTGGAATTCTGGAAGCGTACGATGGTAGTATTTGGTTTGGCGCGCTGGGCACCACGAATGGCGTATATCGGTACGATGGAAAAACCATCACCGACTTTAGACAGAAAGAAAATCGGCACTAACAGGTCTAGCCGTACTTTGACTGCTGCTTACGAACAGAACGCACGGTTGATTTTCCCATAGCGAATTCAGCCAATTGCTGCCATCTATTTTTCTCAAATAAACGGCAGCAATTGGCTGGATGAAAGGCTCCTACTGATTCGGAGGTTGTTTGAGAAATTATTCCGCGGTGATGAAACCACCTTTTCCGCAACACCCGCTCTACCGCCAGCCACCGCCCAGGGAGCGGTAGGTTTCGACCATGGCACCGAGTCGCTGCCGTTTTACGTCGGCCAGGGCCAGCTCGGCCTGTAGGGCATTTCCCTGCGCCGTGATGACCTCCAGATACGTGGCCATACCACTCTTGAATAGCAGCTTGGCATTGTTGACGGCTCCCTGCAGGGTCCGGGCACGGCTGGTGGCGATACGTTCCTGATCGCGCAGGTTCTCGTTGCGGGTCAGGGCATTGGCTACTTCACTGACGGCCGTGTTCAGCGTCTGCTGAAACTGAATCAGCGCGGCCTCCTGCTGAGTAGTGGCTACTTCCAGCTGCGTGCGTAGCTGCCGACGCTGAAAGATGGGTTGCACCAGCCCGGCCGCCAGGTTGTAGAATAACGAATTGGGCAGTACGAACCAGTTGGCCGCCCGGAACGAGTTTAGTCCACCCGTCCCCGTGATGGTCAGCGCGGGATATAGACTGGCCTGCGCGACGTTCGCCCGGGCATTGGCCACTACCAGTCCCAGTTCACTGGCCCGAACGTCGGGGCGGTTCGCTAGTAGCTGGGCCGGAACACCCATCAGCAGCGTATCCGCAACGGGGTAAGTCGTCAGCCGGTTGCCGCGCGTGATGGTTCCCGGCCAGTCGCCCAGCAGCCGACGCAAGCCGTTCTGTTCGATCACCAGCGCCTGTTCGATCTGCGACCGCAGCAGGTCGGCGGCCTGCCGTTGGGCTTCCGCCTGCTGAACGGCCAGTTCGGTCACGTCGCCCGATTGTTTCTGAAACCGGACCAGCCGCACGATCGTATCGCCGAGGGCCAGATTCCGCCGGGCAACGTCGAGCTGAGCGTCGAGTTGCAGCACATTGAAATAGCCCGCAGCAACGTTAGACACCAAGTTTGTGCGTACCGCTTTGGCCGCTTCTTCACTTTGCAGAAATTGCGCAATGGTCGCTTCGTTCTGCCGCCGGATGCGCCCCCAGATGTCGATCTCCCACGACAGGTTCAGGTTGGCCGAGTAGTCTTCCAGATGGCGCGTACCGATGAAGTTTTCCAGACTCAACCCGTTCAGGCTATTCCGTGAGGGTGTCACCGTCGAGGCCGCCAGTTGCCCGTTGAGCGCAGGCAGCAACGCATAACGTGTCTGCCGGACGTAAGCCTGATTTTCTTCGATGCGTTTGATGGCAAGCCGCAGGTCGAAGTTGTTGGTCAGCGCATTTTCGATCAGATTCTGCAATTCAGCATCCCGAAAAAATTGCCGCCAGGGCAGTTGCGCCACACTGCTCGTGTCGACGGATGGACGCTGACCGTATTGCGCCGGTGCCGGCATGGCGGGGCGCTGGTAATTCTGCCCCACCTTACAGCCCGCCATGAGCAGGGTAAGCAGGAAAAAACCTATGGATAGGCGAGCCGATAAAACAGGCGTTCGCAACATGATTGTCGTTGATTACGTGACAGTAATTTTTTGTCATTCTGAGCCCGCGATTGGGCGGCCCGGTCGAGGGCTCAGAATGACAAAAACTGGTTTAATTACGGGGCAGTTCGGCATAGGCGTCCTTGCCCAGCACCGGCTCTTCGTCGGCTGGTTTGGGGCGACGAATTTTTTCCTGAAGACCCTGAAAAATAACGAACAGCACCGGGATGATGAACAAGCCGAACAAGACACCCGTCAGCATGCCCCCCGCCGTGCCGATGCTAATCGAGTGATTCCCCTTTGCCGACGCACCCGTTGCGCTCATCAGCGGAATCAGCCCGACGATGAAGGCAAACGAAGTCATCAGAATCGGGCGCAACCGCAGCTTGGCGGCATCGAGCGCCGACGCGACCAGCCCCATACCCGCCTGCCGGCGCTGTACGGCAAACTCTACGATCAGAATAGCGTTTTTAGCCAGCAGCCCGATCAGCATGATCAGCCCCACCTGTACGTAGATATTGTTGTCGATATCGGCCAGGTTGATCGCCAGAAAGACGCCCAGAATACCCGTCGGAATCGAAAGCAGCACCGCCCAGGGCAGTATGTAGCTTTCGTACTGAGCCGCGAGCAGGAAATACACGAATACTAGGCTCAGGATAAAGATCAGGCTCGTCTGACTACCGGCGGCAATTTCTTCGCGCGTCATACCCGTCCATTCGTAGGTGTAACCCACCGGCAGTTTCTGCTTCGCCACTTCCTCCACCGCCCGGATGGC
The DNA here is from genome assembly GCA_022702045.1 of Spirosomataceae bacterium. Classification (GTDB taxonomy): domain Bacteria; phylum Bacteroidota; class Bacteroidia; order Cytophagales; family Spirosomataceae; genus Spirosoma. The sequence continues at coordinate 29 of JAKONH010000304.1, read as the reverse complement.
ATCGCCCGTGCTGTAGCCGGGTTTGGCCT
>JAKONH010000274.1 GCA_022702045.1 Spirosomataceae bacterium | reverse complement strand
CTGACCCTAAGCCGCCGACTGGGCGATGAAAAGGCAATCCGGGCGGTAGCGGCCGCCAACGGTAAAAATCCGCTTTGGGTCGTCGTCCCCTGTCACCGGATTATCGGCTCCGACGGATCACTGACGGGTTACGCCGGTGGGCTCTGGCGCAAACGATGGCTACTCGAACACGAAGGCGCCCTCCCCGATCAGAAAAAAGGCCAAATGAGCCTTTTCTGAAATACTTTGGGTAGTCTGTTAGGTCGTTCGGAGATTTGCCAAACCGAATAATTGATATAAGCTCACTTGTATAATACGATTAGCTAATTAAAGTTACCTCTTTAGTCATCTAACGTATTGTCATGCAGCTATGAAAAGACACTTGTTGCTAGTCGCGGTTCTTTTGGGAGGTAGTGTGTTAGGAGGATGTCATTCCAGTGATGAGTTGCCTGCCGAAGATAACTTGTCCCTGGTATCCCCTACAGGTGTTCGTATCGCCAATTCGTTGAAAGATTTAGAGAAAGCGGATGTTTTGACGAACAAGCACGATAATAAGATTACTATTACCAAGATTACATACGGTTGGGAGCCAAATGGGCCACCAGAAGAAAAGCTTCTGTCCGAAAAGAACGGAGCAACTATCACGCGCGCAAACGTTTATTATAAAACCTCGGTCGGCGAAGAAGGTATCTACTGGATAGAGGTAGTTTCTCCGAAAGCCAAGTCTACTTAGTCACGAATGCAGCTAAGGATAGTTCAGTCCTTAAACTGTTTGTCGTTCAGGGCTCTTTTTGTCTAGACGACGGCAGCCATCTGAACTACCTCTTCCCTGTCACTGATTAAGGCATCCTCTGACAATGCATTATACCAGGTGCTCTTAAATTGACAAACTAATCGCTTCATTTTGGTCAAATAGCCCAAACAGATAGTCATGTCTCATTCATCAGATTCAACACTAAGCATTGACTACCTAACCAGCGCGAAAAAGCAATTCGCCTATTATAAATTGCTGGGAGAGCAAACGATTAATCAATTACCTGACGAAGCTTTGTTTTGGCAGTACAACTCAGAAAGCAATAGTATTTCGCTGATCGTAAAGCATCTATGGGGAAACATGCTCTCGCGGTGGACTGACTTTCTGACGACAGATGGTGAGAAAGACTGGCGAAATCGGGACAGTGAGTTTGAGGATGATAGTTGGACCAGGGCAGCGTTGATGGATCGGTGGCATGCCGGCTGGGATTGCTTGCTATCAACCCTAGACAGTCTGCAAGAAGAGGATTTGCAAAAGGAGATTTTTATCCGCAATATGGGGCACTCGGTCGTGGAAGCAATCAACCGGCAATTGGCCCACTACCCTTATCATGTTGGCCAGATTGTCTTCATTGGCAAAATGGCTCTTGATTCAGATTGGGTAAGCTTATCGATCCCTCGTGGCAACTCGAAAGACTACAATGCGGGCAAGTTCGCTCAACCTAAACGCAAGGAGCATTTTACAGACGAGTTACTTCGTTAATTAAGTTGCTCAATTCGTCTCGAAGCCAATTGCCTATTGGCTGGCTAGTGCAGATTAGCTGCTATAAAAGTCTATTCTACCAATTAACGTTTTCTCAAGAGCATCCGTCAAAATCTCAATTCTTACCGACGTTCGGTTGCAGGAGACATGGTTTAGTTTTGGGGCGTTACTCGCACGCTCAAAACTCGTTTCGACTCATGGACTACCAGCCAATGCTCCGTCAGCTTTATCAGGATTTTAATGCCCGTCGTATCGATGCTATTCTGGCGCATCTGCATCCCGACGTGGCTTGGCCTAACGGTTGGGAAGGTGGTTACGTCACTGGGCATGATGAAGTCCGCGCTTACTGGGTCCGCCAGTGGGAGCAAATCAACCCCAGCGTCGAGCCTATTTCGTTTGACACAAGGCCCGGCGGCCAAATCGCTATTCTGGTTCGTCAGGTCATCCACGACGTAGACGGTCCGCTATTGAGCGATGATACGCTCATCCATGTATATAGCGTTGAGGACGAAAAAGTACGAATGATGGTTATCGAACGGTAACTAACTGTCGAAAACATCGTTTTTCGTACAAGCCGTTAGTAAAGCCACTCGTACCAACGTCGTTTTCCAAATGACCCCAGAAGCCATTCGCCACCTCAATCAGGACCCGGTTCTAGCCGCAATTATTGAGCAAACGCCAGCCCCACAAGCCGCTTTTACAGAATGGGCAAACGACCTGTATCTGGCGCTGCTGGAAAGTATCGTGTCACAGCAGATTTCAGTAAAAGCCGCCGACGCTATTTTTCGTCGGTTCCGGGCGCTGTTTGCCGATAACTACCCGCATGCTGAGCAACTATTGCAGTTGACGACGGAAGAGATGCGCGGTGCCGGCCTGTCAGGGCAGAAAACAGACTATCTCCGCAGTGTAGCCACATTCGCCAGTGAGCACTCACTCGACCGCGCCTATGTCGATATGCTGACAGACGAAGAAATCGTGCAGTACCTGCTGCCGATTCGGGGGGTCGGGCGGTGGACGGTGGAAATGCTGCTCCTATTCGTGCTCGACCGGCCTGACGTGTTTCCCATCGATGATCTGGTCATCCGCCAACGCATGATTCGGGCTTATCCCGAGCAAACCGCCGGTCTGACAGGCCGTTCACTGTATAAAGTACTTCACCAGATTGCCGATCCGTGGCAACCTTATCGCAGTACTGCCAGTCGATATTTGTGGAAATGGAAGCCCGATGCTATACCGGCGGTTTAGCCAGTTAAATGTGCCGCACGGTAATGTCGACTTTCGATTTGACACTGATCAGCACCTGAATACCGTTCGGGCGAACGACCATTCGTTGTGGAACAAGCCGGAAAGCCTTGATATCCAGATCGGTATTCTTGCCGGGACCGCCTTTCTCAAAAGCCGTATGTATCTTGTCAGGTAGTTGCGCAATTTCACTGCCCAGCGGCACCACGGTGACCGCCTGCAACGTATCGCGCAACGAGTCGTGTAACAGCCAGTCGGCCGTTTTCATCAGCGTTTCGCGCGTCTGTACGTCGAAGTTCAGGTTCTGAACCGTAAGTGTGTTTGTTAAGGTATCATAGTGCGGCTTTCCCCGGAAGTAGAGCGTTCCATTTACGACACCGCCTACATTTGTCTTCAGAATCAACGACTTACCCCCACCCGACATTGCCGCATCTTTAATCGTCAGCGTTTTGCCCGACAGGCTGATTTTATCATTTTTGATTGTTTCTGAGAGCACCCGGTTAATGTCCGCATACGACACGAAGGCAAGCACGTGCAAACTTGATTCGCCAGCCAGCGAATCCCGGCGCATCAGCCGGGGCAAAGGCTCCAGTTCAGTCGATGTCGGCTCCGCCCCGACTTTGGTACCTACCCGAAACGCAATGCGGATCGGAACGACGATAGCCTTAGCATTGCCACGCACCGGTGCCGTCGCGACGCTGAATGGTTTTGGCACCAGCCACAGTTCAGCCGGCTTTTTACTGATCCGCAGCGGCTTCTGCATATCCGCCCATATCCGCTGAATTTCCTTGTTGAGCTGGAGTTCGTCCCGAACGGCCTTATCGATAGCCGTTTCAATGTCTGACCGACGCTTCTGAAGAATCTTATCGGCGAGCTTCGTTACATTGATCTTGATACCCAACATCTGTACCGTTGGCTTCTGAATCCAGCGGTAATCCTTGAGGTGCGAGCGGGTTGTAAGCCGCCAGTTTTCACCCACAGCCAGGGGCGATGCGAAATTGACGGCCAACGCACAGAGCGTACGACTTTTCCGCCTTTTCGTCAGTGCGATGGGATTGCTGTAGAGCACCCGCAGTGGAGCTGAAAAGAAAACCTGCTGCGCATCGTAATGAATCCTGACGGGGCCAGTCCGTTCGACACGCAGCCGCCATGCTTCGCCCGCCTTTCCTTCAAACGCATCTTCTTTGACCAGGACAGGGTCGAGGGCCGTGTTGATTTTTCGTTCCAGCTCAGCAACCGGGAATGTAATCTGTCCGGCCAGGTACGAGGTGGGCTCCGGGATAGCCGGGTCATATGCCTGCGCTACGGGCAAGTCAGGCTTAACACGCTGACAGCCAGCGAGCAGGAAAAGTAGAAGAACGCAATATGTACAAAAACGGCTCATTGGTCACGCATTTACTACCCGTGTAAACAGGACCCGGCCGGAAAATGTTAGGATACCCGGTTTTGGTTGCCTTTTTCCAGCATCCTTACTACCTGTACACTACTGTCCGTCGCGCAGCCACACCCTTTTCCACAGCCCGCCTTCTTGACGAAAAAGCTGCTATACAGTCGGCGTCCCATATAAATCAGGGCGGCAACAAAAACGAGTCCAACGATAAGTTCCTGCATACCTGTTCAACAGCATTCTACAGCCAGCCGTTCCGTAGCGCCAGTTGGTAAGCGTGCTGGAAGTGATGCTCGCCATGCCAGTTATATAATCCTGTCATCGTTGCCAGCGTAAACGACTGCTGCATACCGGGATGGTAGTACGTCCGCTGTAGCTCATCGGCCGACAGCTTGTGCAGTATCGTCACCCAGCGCTGATGCAGCGCCGTCAGCAACTGAAGAGAGGGCGTAATGGGCAACGACGAGTCGGGCAGGTCAGCCCATAACGCTTCGTCGTACGGTTTGATCGTCGGGGTCGTTTCCGTTAGCGTTAGCTTGGTCCGCTGATAGGCGTTGATATGGCTGTCGGCGATATGATGTACCAGTTGCCGGATAGTCCAGCCACCGGGGCGATACGGTGTATCGAGCTGCTCATCAGACCAGTTTTGCACCAGGTCAACCAGTGTCAACGGCAAAGCCGCTATGGCGACAATGTTTTGCTGTACCTGTTCAGTATCAGGCTCGACAGCCATATCATAGTGTCCGATTGGGTAACGCAATGGGTCGGAGTCAGTGGTGAATTTCATAGATTGTTTGTCGTTCGTGGTTCGTAATAGTCTGCGACTTGTTTTCCAATGGCGTTTTTGTACAGTAACGAACGACAAACTTATTTCCAGAATTGCTGCACAACGGCTATCAGCTCGGTGTGGACCGGCCCGCCAGCCAGTACGTCGCCACGGAATAAAAATTCATTACCACCGGCGAAGTCAGTGACGACACCACCCGCTTCGCGTACGAGCAGCACCCCGGCGGCCATGTCCCAGGAATTCAGGTTGTATTCGTAAAACGCTTCGAACCGACCGCAGGCTACATACGCCAGATCGATAGCAGCCGAACCCATCCGACGCAGGCCATGCGTCTGCTGCATCAGCGACTCCAGAATGTGCAGGTATGGCTGCATCTGATCGAACTGATAATACGGAAAGCCCGTAGCAATCAGGCTTTCGCCCAGCGTTGCTGCCGACGACACCTGCATGCGGGTGCGCGTACCCTTGTGCGTTAGCCAGGCACCCCCACTCTCCCAACCAGCGAAACATTCGTCGCGGTTAGGATCGTAGATAACGCCCGCAATGGGGTTGCTACCCTGCGCCAGACCGATACTGACCGAGAAAACAGGCAGGCCATGGATGAAATTCGCCGTACCATCGAGCGGGTCGATAATCCAGTTCAACGCCGTCGGGTCGGCCTCCTGACCGGTTGTGCCTTCTTCAGTGATGAAGCCCGCTTCCGGCAGCAGTTGGCTTAGCCGCTCCACCAGTTGTTTCTCAGTTTCCTTATCGACGTACGACACCAGGTTATTCAATCCCTTGTACTCGATGGCATCGGGCTGAAAGCGGCTCCGCTCCTGTAATAAAAAAGCACCGGCGTCTATGGCAATGGCGCTGAGCTGTTCGGTAATCTGAGCTAGGTTGTAGTTCACAAAAAGATTGTTTTTAAACACAAAGAACACAAAGGTTCCGCATTGCTATTATCCTCTGTGTCTCTGTGTTGATTTATAACGGTTGTTCACCTTCTCCATCCGGAATTAATTCGATATCGGTGTACATGTCGCTGACCAGTAGTTCACAATTCAGGCGGGGCAACACCAGTACATCATCCAGATTCTCGTAGATGGTATTTATTCGTTCGTTTCTTCGATACGACTGAACAGTTCAATCATCATGGTATACTGATCAATCAGCATGTAGTACCACAACGACGGCATCCGACGGTAGCGCAGCCATTTAAACCCCCGGTCATGCGAAGCAGTCGACTTCGACAATACTTCGATTAGCAGCCGGGGTTGCCGAACAACCGTGTTGTCGCCCCGCAGATCGAATGGATGACAGGTTACTACGACATCCGGGTACGGCATGTAAATGCTCTGCATCACATCAACCTTCATGTTTTCGGAGAAGATCCCGCAGCGATTTAGCGACGGTTGCCCTTCCAATAGATTGGAAACTCGCCGAATCAGCCGGTTGTGGTTGACGGTGCCGCCAGCCATTGCATACACCTGACCGTTGTAAAACTCGTGACGAATTTCGCTTTTTTCTTCCCGGAGCAAATAGTCCTCGACAGTTATAGATTCAGTATGTGATTCGGGGCTCTACATAGTAGTACACGGTGGATAGTTAGCGGGTAAAACTACAGAAATACGTAGCCGATGCAACACAGCCGTTCGACAAAAGGCCAGTAGCTGGCAGTAAACCAGCTTTTCACTTGTTGACTACTGCATTCTGAGCGACCTTTACTATATGATTATCGATCTGCGCAGCGACACTGTTACTCAACCCACGCCCGCCATGCGCGAGGCTATGTTTACGGCCCCTCTGGGCGACGATGTATTGGGCGACGACCCAACTGTCAACGCGCTGGAAGCGAAAGTTGCCGCTTTATTCGGCATGGAAGCGGCCCTGTTTTGTGCGAGTGGTACGATGACGAATCAGTTGGCTATTCGAACCCACTGCCGCCCCGGCGACGACGTCATTTGCGACTATCTGTCGCACGTGTATCAGTACGAAGGGGGTGGCATTTCGGTCAATGCACTGGCTTCGGTGAGCCTGCCGCAGGGTGAGCGTGGCAAGCTGACGCCCGCTCTGATCCGGGAACATATCTATTCCCCTGCTGATCCGCACAAACCCCTGTCACGACTGGTCGTGCTGGAAAACACAGTCAACAAAGGCGGAGGTTGTTACTACACGATCCCGGAGATTGCGGCAATCCGGCAAGTCTGCGACGAACACGGGCTGATTCTTCACCTCGACGGTGCCCGCCTGTTCAACGCCTTAGTCGAAACGGGCGACCCCACCCATGTCTACGGTCAGTTGTTCGATTCGATTAGTATCTGTCTATCGAAAGGATTAGGGTGCCCGGTGGGGTCGATGCTGCTGGGTACGGCCGCTATGATTCGACAGGCCCGTCGGTACCGGAAGCTGATGGGTGGAGGGTGGAGGCAGGCTGGCTTTCTGGCGGCCGCCGGCATTTACGCCCTCGACCATCATGTCGAACGGCTCAAACTTGATCACGCCCGCGCGCGTCAGATCGGGTTGATGCTGGAACGCTTACCGGAGGTCGAGGGGATACTACCTATCGACACGAACATCGTTATTTTCCGACTTCCTGAAACCATATTGGCCACTGATTACGTCAGCTCATTAGGCGACAAAGGCATAAAGACCGTGTCGTTTGGTAAACACCTGGTTCGGTTCGTTACGCACCTCGACTTCACCGACGACATGCTAACTGAACTGAGCAACCGCCTTCGGCCGGCTTGAATACAAGTATGGGTCGACAACGAAACAGGCAACCCGTAGTTTGTCAATTCAGTTGCTGGAAAAGAGCAAAGCCCTGACTACGAGAGCCGAGGCTTTGCTGTATACGACGCTGTGGGTAGCTGATGACTACACTTCTCTGGTACGCAGAAAATGCAGCCGGTAGACGTGATAATACACTAAAGCCGAAGATTCATAAAATGCGCAAAACCAGTCGCGTTGATAAACGCCCCCTCTGACATCCGATATTCAGTTGAATAAAGCATAGCAACAACCCGCGAAACAGCCTGCAGCAGCCACCAGAACGAGTACGACAACGGTTGAATAGCTCATAGTGCCTGTGCCAATCCGGCCCAAATGTAGCCAATATCGTATGATCAGATCGGCGAACCGGTGTTACTTATCGAATGGGGTTTCGCTATGATCAGGTGCCACACTCACGCTTTGTTTCGCCCGGCTAAGTATCTGTTTTGCAGCTTCGTATTTGTCTCCGTAGACCTTTACCACGTTATGATCAAACAAAGCAAGCAGCTTAATGACCGTAAACTCCTTGACATCGACAGTTAAAAAATTCTGCGTTTTGGGTAGTTCAGAACAGTACGGCTCTACCAGATCGATGCGGTATTGGTTTGTGCGTGGGTTGTAACTAATATCGGCCACAAATTCGAGACCGAGGGCCAAAGCGGCTTGCGATAATTCGGGAGGCATATGTAGCTTATCTAGCGACCTACTTCTCCATGCAATAACTGTGCGCTTCAGTGAGTGAATTCAGTTTTTTCCAGTCAATGAGCTACCGATAAGTCACCATTAACGATGTACATTGTACCAGCGGTGTATTCTCTACGACATACCAACCCACACATAACCAGCCAAATAGTCATCCACCGCTCACGTAGACCAGACCTGGCAATCTGGTAGTTTTACGTGCATGCTGGAACGGATCAAAACCAGCCCGCTGTTATACGAGTAAGGCACAGAACTGGCCAACCAATCAGGCCAATCAACGTAAAGCAGCTTCCCGACAAATCAACCGGCTAGTTTACAGACAGTTTGTAACAATCATGCACATACAGGTAAGGACTTTACAGAAAGACGACTATCAGGACCTTAAGGAAGCGATGGTCGAAGTATATAGCGTCATCGGCGGTGACTATTGGGAAAAAAGCAAAATCAACAAGCTGCTCAACATATTCCCGGAAGGTCAATTCTGCGTAGAAGTCGATGGTCGAGTGGTAGCCTGTGCGCTGGCGATCCGGGTACGTTACAACGACTTCGGCGACACCCATACCTACAGCGAAATTACGGGGGGCTATACCTTCAAAACCCACAACGACGAAGGTGATTATATGTATGGCATCGAGGTATTCGTGCACCCCGACTACCGCGACCTGCGACTGGGACGGCGGTTATATGATGCCCGGAAAGAACTCTGCGAACAGCTTAATCTAAAAGGTATCGTTGCTGGTGGGCGGATTCCGAATTACAATAAATACTCCGATGATCTGAGTCCCCGTGAATATATCGCCAAGGTGAAGCAGAAGGAGATTTACGACCCGACGCTTACGTTTCAGCTGTCGAACGATTTCCACGTCCGGAAGGTGCTACGCGGTTACCTGCCCGGCGACACGGAGTCGAAGGAATACGCGACGCTGCTAGAATGGATTAACATCTATTACGTCGACGAAAAAGATAAAAAGCCACATACCGACTCGATCATTCGACTGGGCGTTATTCAGTGGCAGATGCGGCTGTTCAAAAACCTCGACGCTTTTATGGATCAGGTTGAGTTTTTTGCCAACGCCGTCAGCGACTACCGGGCCGACTTTATGGTGCTGCCGGAGTTCTTCAACACCCCGTTGATGGCCGAATTCAACGACCTGCCCGAGCCGGTCGCCATTCGCCGGCTGGCAGACTACACGGTACCGGTTCGTGATCGCCTGTGCGAACTGGCCATTTCGTATAACGTCAATATCGTGGGCGGGTCAATGCCGCTGCTCGACGATGGTAAGCTCTACAACGTGGCTTACCTCTGCCGGCGCGATGGTTCGTTCGAAGAATACCGGAAGATTCACATTACTCCGAACGAAGTGAAACACTACGGTATGGTTGGCGGCAATGAGATTCGCGCTTTCGATACGGATTGTGGCAAAGTCGGCATGGTGATCTGTTACGACGTCGAGTTTCCGGAACTAGGGCGGATTCTGGCACAGCAGGGTATTCAGATTCTCTTTGTACCCTTTCTCACCGATACGCAGAACGGCTACTCCCGCGTGCGTCACTGTGCGCAGGCACGCGCTATCGAAAACGAATGTTACGTGGCGATTGCGGGCTGCGTCGGCAACCTGCCCAAGGTGCATAACATGGATATCAATTTCGCGCAGTCGGCGGTGTTTACCCCCTCGGATTTCCAGTTTCCAACCAATGCGGTTAAGGCCGAGGCTACGCCTAACACAGAGATGGTACTGATTGCTGACGTCGACCTGAGTTTGTTGAAAGAGTTGCACGAGCATGGTTCGGTTCAGGTGATGAAAGACCGGCGGACAGATTTGTATGACGTCAAAATCAAAAAGACGGCCCGCAAAGCTGTGGAGCGCAAGGCTGACCCGGAAAACAGTCCCGAGCAGGTCGCTCCACTGATTGTGGTTGCCAATTAATAGTAATAAAGTTATCTAGCAAGCAGCAAAGGCTACTGTCAGTCCGACAGTAGCCTTTGCTGTAATTACTCAAGAGGCAGTTCCGGGCATTATGCCCCTAAACGGTCAAGAGACGTATCCCGCTCAGGATACTTAATACCCCTTTAACATCGCATCAGGGCCTACGACCGTACTTTGATCGTATAATTACTTAACTAACTCAACCCATGATGTCGATATCTCCAAAACGGTCACTTACTCGTAGGCCATCGCTAGCTTACGGTCGAAAAGCGGCCCGACCTGTTTACAATAGTCTTAAATCAACTACTTTTTATCTGTTCCTCGCTTGCCTGTTCAGCCCACGTCCTGCCGGCGAAGACGAAGATTATTTTTAGTTGAGTAGTGCTCACGGCAATGCCGGTTTTAGCTGTGTAGTACTCAGTTTAGGAATGACCAGCGCTGATGACGAGCGAACGGACAGATCTGTCATAACCTGCTCCGGGAAGAAAATGCCAGTCATCACGCTGAGTCCATTATCAGCAACCAGTTCTATCGAAGCCACATCGACCAGCAGGCTTAAGGACAGCGTCCTGTCTGTCGACAAACGGGGAGCAGTGCTCTGTCGGGCAAAGCTTTTCTCGAACGAAACTTTGCCCGATTTTCGACGGTCGATGTAGTACGCATTACTGGCTTTGTCGTAACCAATCAGCAATTCGTTACCCGAACTGTTCGACAGGATCAATTCAATGTCTGCCGTAGCGGGCGCTGTCAGAGTCAGCTTGTAGGTAGTTGCCTTTCCGCCCAGCCGAGCCGTCAGATTCTGCGGTTTGTCGGTTATCTTTAGATTTGTCAACGTCGTCGTTTTGCCATCAAGGCTACTCAGTTCCTTCACAGGTACCGACGTCAGGTATAACTCATTATCGGCCATCCGCAGTCCCAGCTCGCGAGCCACCGTCATCGTACTACGCCAGCCTTCTGTCGGTACGGTGTTGGCGTAGTCCCAGTTGCTCATCCAGCCCATCAGAATGGTTCGGTTTCCGGTATTGGCAAACGTTACGCCGGCATAGTTGTCGGGACCGTAATCCATCCAGCGTGTTTTTGTAGTCAAAGGTTTGAACATATGCCCGTCGAAATCGCCTAAAAAGTACTGCGTAGCCGAGCCACCGTTGGGTCCACCGGGGTTTATACTGCTCAGAAGCGTCCAGACGGTCTTGCCATTATGATTTAGCGGAAAGAGATCCGGGCATTCCCAGACACCACCGTGGGCGCCCAGTTTCTCGCCGAATTCGCTTTCCTTCGTCCAGTTCTTCAGGTTTGGCGACGAGTAAAACGTAATCCGGTCCTTCGTTGCCAGCGTCATGATCCAGCGCTTCGTTGGCGCAAACCACCGCACTTTGGGATCGCGAAAGTCGACAATGCCGGGATTGGGCAGCACCGGATTACCTGCGTACTTTGTCCAGGTTTTGCCAGCGTCGAGACTGTAAGCAATACTCTGGTACTGGAACTTGTCGGACTTTGCCTTTTCCAGCGCCTGATTGTGGTGCGTAAAAATAGCCACGAGCGGCACCTGTCCGCTCGTGCCAAAGCCACTGGTATTGTCGGCATCAACGACTACGCTGCCAGAGAAAATCAGGCCCAGACTGTCGGGATAAAGCGCAATAGGCTGTTCTTGCCAATGCACCATGTCTTTACTCGTCGTGTGTCCCCAATGCATGGGTCCCCAGGTAGTACCGTTGGGGTAATACTGAAAAAACAGATGATAAGTGCCTTGGTAGTAGACCATTCCGTTGGGGTCGTTCATCCAGTGCGCTTTGGGTGAGAAGTGAAACTGTTCCCGATGCGGCTCCCGATCCTGCTGTGCAGACACTGCATACGTCAGGGCGAACAGCGCGATGGTAGTGGCAATTCGTTTATATAGCATAGTAGTTATATACTGAAAAGGCAGCCCTCAGGGCTGCCTTTCGGACGTTGTAAATCAACTAACAATCGCACAAGTTCGCTAGTGAAGCATTCTAGAGCAAGTACGATTACTCGGCTGTCGGTGTTGGTACGGGCGTGCCAGCCGTTCCGCCATCGGTCCGTTTTTCTCCGCTTGGCCGCCGGCGTTTCTTCCGACGCTTTGGCTTATCGGCCAATGCGCCTTCTGCACCCGCAGGTTGTACGGCAACCGCTTCAACAACGCCGTTCTCGCCCACTACCGGCGCCTGTTCCGATGTAGGAGCGTTACTGTTTCCCTTCCGCCGATGCCGACGGTCGTTACGCGATGGCCGTTTGTTTTCCGATGGTGTTTCGCCATCCGCTGCAACCGTCGGTGCAGACTCAGCTAATGCAGGCTGAGTTTCGCGCGGTGGCCGACTGCGGTCGTTGCTGCGGCCTTTATTATCAGATCGACCACCGTTTCCCCGACCCGATCCACCTTTACCGCGCAGGCCGCTAAACCGCTTCGGGTCGTACACGGGCGATTTACCCATGCCTAACTCCTCGGTGATTGACTGCTTGTCCAGGTCGCGCTCGATTAGTTTCTCGATCGCGACAATACGGTTCTGATCCTGATCGCTAATAAACGTGATGGCGGTACCGGTGGTTGCTGCCCGGGCCGTCCGCCCAATACGGTGTACGTAATCTTCGGCATCGCGGGGGGTATCGTAGTTCACCACGTGCGTCAGGTTGTCGATGTCGATACCACGCGAGAGTACATCGGTTGCGACCAGAATGGGGAACGCCTTGTTTTTGAAATCGCGCAGCACGACTTCGCGGGCATCCTGTTCGAGGTCGGAGCTGATACCCCGTGCTTCGTAACCAAGCTTGCTCAGCGTTCGGACAATGCTGTTCACTTCTGACTTACGCGACGTGAACAGCACCATGCTATTCACAGGCTTAGGACTTGTTTTGATCAGGTGCGCCAGCAGGGGCAGCTTCTGATTGTCGTAGGCCAGGTAAAACTGCTGATCAATACCAGCCGCCGGCTTCGACACGGCTAGTCGAATTTCCTCGGGTTCGGTCAGGATACGGCTGGCAAACGTACGAATCTTGTTCGGCATGGTCGCCGAAAACAGCAGGGTCTGCCGCTTGACCGGAATCTTATCGACAATATTCAGGATATCGTCGGAGAAACCCATGTCGAGCATTTTATCAGCTTCATCAAGTACGAGATAATCGATCTTATCGAACTTGACGTAGCCAAGTTGCATGTGCGCTATCAGCCGGCCGGGGGTCGCGATAATGATGTCGGCACCCGTTTCGAGCGCCTTACGCTGCTTGTCCCAGTCGTCGCCTTTACCACCACCGTAGATGGCAATGCTGTTGGCCTGTACGAAGTAGCCAAACCCTTCCACCTGTTCATCGATCTGCTTGGCCAGTTCACGCGTCGGCACCAGAATCAGCGTGCTGGTGTGGTCGTGATCGGCATGCGAAATCTTGTCGAGCAGCGGAATAAGGTAGGCGGCTGTTTTGCCGGTCCCGGTCTGAGCACTGGCGATCAGGTCTTTTCCCTCCAGAATACGGGGGATGGCCATTTCCTGAATGGGCGTCGCCTTCAGGTAGTTCATGGCGTCCACGCCAGCCA
>JAKONH010000250.1 GCA_022702045.1 Spirosomataceae bacterium | reverse complement strand
AGCACATTGTTGACGAAGTTGGCGCCGTTTTTCATGGCAGCTGCGTTACAGGCCAGCAACAGCTCAACCTTCTCCTTGACCGGTACTTCAAAGGCATTTTTCTTGATGGGCGCTTTCCAGCTTACCTCACCAAAACCTTGTTGGGGTGCCAGTTGAACCGGTTCGGTCAGCAGGCGGGCGTTGGCTTTGGCGATGGCTACGGCTGTCTCGGCCGCTTTGGCCACGACGGCTTCGTCGCGGGCGTCGCCTACCGAAGCAAACCCCCAGCATCCGTTGGCGATGACGCGGACACCCACACCAAACGATTCGGTGTTGACGATGCCCTGCACTTTATTTTCGCGCGTCAGCACCGACTGATTGAGGTAGCGACCGATCCGCACGTCGGCGTAGGTCGCGCCTTTGCTTTTGGCGGCATTGAGGGCTGCGTCGGCCAGGCGCTTTTTGACCGACACATCCAGACCTGGTTCCAGCAGCGCTTCTGGGGCTACCGTACGGGCAAATGAAGGGACCGCCGGCATCATGATGCCCAGCGCGCCCATACTCATCAATTGGTTAAAATCGCGTCGTTTCAAGGTTGTCGATGGTTTGTAGTTTGTGGTTCGTAGTTTGTTATTTCTGGCTTATGGTTCGTCCGGCGAGATTAGTTGCGTCAGCAACGACAAACCGCAAACCGCCCGGCACGAACAACAAACTATACTGCGTCGGAGAGGCTAGTGAAGGTGAAGTCGCGGATTTTCATCGGCGGGACCGGGTTACCGCCCATGCGGACAGGTTTGCCCAGGGCTTCGAGGTTGTTGAGCATGATAACCGGGCTTTCGTTGAAGCGGAAGTTTTTGACGGGGAATTTGATCTGCCCATTCTCGATGTAGAAGGTTCCGTCGCGGGTTAGGCCTGTATAGAGCAGCGTCTGTGGATCGACAGGTCGAATGTACCAGAATCGCGTGACGAGGATACCTTTCTCGGTACTTTTGATCATGTCGGCCAGCGATTGCGTACCACCTTCCATGATAAAGCTGCCACTAGGTGGGGTGGCGTGAACGCCTTTCTTCTCTGCCCAGTACCGTGAATACGGCATGTTTTTGACCACGCCTTTTTCAATCCAGGTCACCTTTTCCTGTGGGCGGCCGTCACCGCTGAATGCTCCGTTCGGAACTTCCGGGTTGGTTGGGTCGGAATAGATCGTGACGCGCTCATCGAAGAGTTTTTCGCCCAGGCGCGTGCCACCCCCTTTTTTGCTCAGAAACGAGCGCCCTTCGTCGGCTGCGCGCGCATCCATCGACCGGAACATAGCCGCCATCAGCGACGCATCGACATTGGCCACCAAAGCCGCCGGTTCGAGAATGACAGTGTATTTGCCGGGTTCGAGCGCGCGGGCACTGCTCGATGCCTGCGCCTTTTGCATGGCGATTTCAGTCGCGTCTTTGGTGTTCAGCCTGCTGACGTCGGTGACGTCGCGGGTGGCGTAGCCGGAGCCCATACCATCAGCCGTACGGACCGTAACCGAGAATTCAACGGATGTTTCGCGGTTGTATGCCGACAGCCCTTTCGTGTTGCCAATCGCGTTGAAGCGGGTGGCATCTTCCATGTAGCCGGCTGCCGTAAGGTTTTTCTTGCGGCAGTGGTCGATGCTGTCGAAGGTGGCCTGCGCCCGGAAATCGGGCGTGATGTCGGCGGTCGACTGCGCGTAGGGATTGGTTTTTAGGTACTGCTGCGGCCCCATCATGGGCATGTATTCGGGGTTTTCCGGTGCCAGCCGGGCAATTTCTTCGGCCCGCCGGACGGTTTTTTCCAGCGACGCATCGTCAAATTCATTGACGGTCGCCGTACCGGTTTTTTTGCCGAAAGCCGCTGTGACGGCAAGTGAGAGGTTGGTGCTTTCACCACTGGTCGATACGGCGTTACGAGCGTAGCGGATGTTACCGCGTCGACCACCCGACATATTGACGCTCATTTCATCGGCCTTCGAATAAGACAGTACTTTGTCAATAATTCGCTTTGCCTCTGCCTCCGTGAGTAGGGTTGCCATTCGTTGTTGAGAAGTTAGGATAACCTGGTTTTGGTTAGGTTTATCATGAACCGAATTGTATAGATAGCAAAATTTGTTGGAACAAAAATACGCTAAAGGCCAAATTTACATTGTCAGTGCCGGGGCGTGACTGGCGGAATGCCGAAATATTTGTGCTAAAGCGCAGATAATCGGTTGTGTACGTAGAAATAATAAAGCCCGGATCGTCGTAACGATTCGGGCTTTATATAGCCTGGGCTGGCTACTGCATGGGTTCAGGCGCGGGTACCCACCCCTACAACAATGCATATCGGTGTGAACCCAGTTAACCCTGTCCGGCGCAATGGTCGTTGTTCTGCGCAGCCAGCCGCCGGTAAAACCGGCGCGCTGCAAGCCCCGGCGTACATGCGGGCTGCGCTTCATCAGGTTCCAGACAAACTGCGTACGGGCATTTTCGGCCATCAGCAGAATCGGTCCCTGATCAATGCCGAGGTAATCAACGTCGAACCAGCCCGGCGTGGATTCGCCCGGCGTGGATTCGCCGTTGGTGGTCGGGCCATTGGCGTAGCGCGAATCGTAGGTGTAAGTCGGGTTAAACGCGTCGCGAAAGCTGTACTCGCCGTAGAGTTTCTGGCCGTAGCGGGTTTTCATGGCCCATAGTGCAGGCAGGCAGATTTCGGGGCAAAGGCCAGCGAACCACCAGCAGCTGTGGGAGCAATGGTGCCGTCATCCACGATTTGCTGGTTGGCGGCACCGCGTGCCCGATACGAGAAAAACGTTTTTCCTGCCGCTACGGTGTCTTTAGGCCCGGCGCAGGCGGTCAGACCCCAGATCGTCGGGCTGTAGGCCTGCCAGTGAGCGGGGTTGGCTACGCCATAAGCGCGATTGGCGTAGGTAGCCCGGCGCGAATTCTCGGCGTAATCGATGCTTGCGCTTTTGTGTACGCATCCTGAATGCCTCGAGTATCGATCCAGACATGCGAGTACTGGTGGCCGAACAGCGGGTCGAAATTCACGTGCGTCTGCCCGTAGAAATCTTTCCAGTCGTATGTCTTTGTCCAGGCCGGCCACACGTCTGTTCCAATAGGATACGTAGGCGATCCCAGTGCCAGTACATACAATAGCATGGCTTCGTTGTAGCCGTGCCAGTCGCTAGCGATAAACCCTTTTTCGGGGTGCCAGCCCACTGATACAAACGGCCGGTTGTGCTGAAACCACGTCCAGTCGACGCGTCCGTAAATCTGCTCGGCCAGGTGCCGGATTTCTGTTTCGGAGGCCGTGTTCTTATCGAAATACGTCTGACCACTCAGAATACCACATAGTGCCGTATCGATTTATAATTCTTCAGGCCCAGGCCCGGCGGAGGAAGCGGAGCCAGTTGCCGTGCATGACATTGGCGATGTCCTCATTAGTATAGCCGCGCTGCCGGAGAAGGTCCGGGATTTTTTGCAGATCAGCGATAGTGTCGAGGTCGTAGGGGCATTGCTCTTTACCGAACGCACCGTCGAGGTCGGAGCCGATACCAATGTGATTGGCGTTGCCCGCCAGTTGGCAGATGTGGTCGAGGTGGTCGATCATCACCGACAGCGAACAGTTTGTTGATTCGGGCGTTGACGTACCCCGCACCCAGCCGGGAACCATCATCCACGCATCCAGTGGTCCGCCAATGACAGCGTCGCGGGCGATGAGTTCGCGGAGCTGATCGTCGGAAAACTGCCGATTGTGATCGACCAGGGCGCGGCAGTTGTGGTGACTGGCCCAGACGGACCCGTTGAAATGGTCGAGTGCGTCGCGGAAGCTGTCGTCGGAGAGGTGGGTCGCGTCGAGGATGATGTTGAGCCGTTCCATTTCGCGCAGCAGATCGTGCCCCATTGGCCCCATCGGCCCTGTAGCGTCGGTGCCCTGCGCATACCGGCCGGGGCCGTAGTGGGCGGGCCCGATGGCTCGCAGACCGTAGTCGTAGGCTCGCTGCACATAGTCGACCGTGACCAGCGAGTCGGCTCCTTCCAGGCTCAGAATGTAGCCAACTGGCTTGTCGTCGACAGGTTCGCTATCGCTCCACAGCACTATATGGTCTTCCAGTTCGTCCAGGTTGCGAATCGGTGTCATCTGGCCGTCTTCAACCATGGCTTCGTACCAAAGACGCTGCCCCTGCGTCTGTGCCCATGCCTGTTCGGGCGACTGCCAGCCGGGTAGCGGATTGTCGGGGTCAACGTAGCGGGCAATCT
>JAKONH010000220.1 GCA_022702045.1 Spirosomataceae bacterium | reverse complement strand
CCGTTGGGCCGGGCGGGAATAACCAGTTCATCAGCCCCGATCTCATTTGTCCGAAAAAAGCCGTTGTTCTGCATCATCAGCGGACGCCAGTTGCCGTAGGCCGGCCCGACCAGCGACACCAGATCCTGTGGTGTCGGGACGAAGCTGGTGCTAACCAGTTGGGTATAATTCTGATCCTGAAGTTTAGTACAGCCTGGCATCAGCGCGGTCAGGACCGAAATCAATAGTGCGGTGCTGCCCGCCTGCCGGTATGGTTTGAAAGTCATGGCAGAGTTCATTAAAAAGTTAGGTTCAGACCAAATGTGTAGGTACGCACCGACGGGTACTTATCGCGGTCGTCGAGACCAGGAGCCAGCCCCGCCCGGTTGACTTCGGGATCAAGTCCTTTATAGCCGGTAAACTGGAACGTGTTCAGCGTCGAGACGTAGACGCGGGCGTTGCGGATAATTCTGCTGTTGGGTACGTTGAGGTTATAACCCAGCGTGATGTTATCAATCTTCCAGAAATCACCGTTTTCAACGTAGTAGCTATTGTATTCGAGCGGTACGTTTTTGTTAAGCACAACTTTTCCGAATACCGGCTCCTGCGCCGACTTCAGCTGATTATACTGCACCACACCGGGGTTTTCGTAGTACATCCGCTGATAGTTCAGAATCTGATAGCCGAAGGCACCGCGCATGGTGACGGCAAGGTCGAAATTCTTATACCGCACATTGTTGTTCCAGCCCGCGTAGTACTTGGGCAGGCCGTTGCCCAGAACCGTCTTGTCTTCGTCGCTGTGGGCAAACTGATCATATGGAACCTGCTGCCCTTCCCGATTTTCGTAAATCCACTTCCCATCGGCTCCCACGTCGACGACTTTGAAGCCGTAGAAGTTACCGATAGGCTGTCCCACCTGCACCCGGCTGGTATAGGTCTGAATCGGTTCGCCGGTTCCGCCGGTGTTAAAAAAGTCGTTGGTCAGTGTGTATAAGTCATTGGTTAGCGAGGTTAGCCGGTTCTGGTTGGTCGAGAAGTTGACACTCGAATTCCAGACGAACGATTTAGTCTGCACCGGCACGGCGTTAACGATGATTTCGACACCCCGGTTACGCATCGACCCTACGTTGGCGCGTGTAATCCCGAACAGGTTGGGGGGCGACGGCACCGGATAATCGTAGAGCAGGCCATTGGTTTCGCGGTTGTACAGGTCGATCGAACCACTGACCCGCCCCTTGTACAGCGAGAAGTCGAGTCCGATATTGGTTTCGCGTTTTTCTTCCCAGCGCAGGTACGGGTTGGGGTTGCTGGCGGGTACCAGGCTTGGTACCCATGTGCCATTGACCAGAAAGAAGCCACTGTAGTTGAGCCGGGCCACCCCCAGGAACAGATCGTCGGGGGCGGTGCCGGTGACCCCGTAGCCCGCCCGCAGTTTCAGGTCATCAAACACCTTGACATTCTGCATAAACCCTTCCCGGTTGATACGCCAGCCCAGCGACACAGCCGGAAACGTACCCCAGGGCTGGTTTGCCCCAACAAATTTCGACGACGCTTCCCGGCGCATGCTGGCCAGTACGAGGTATTTATCTTCGTAGTTATAGGTCAGTCGGCCGAAGAATCCAACCAGATTCCAGGCACCCTTATAGCTACCGATGGGAGCCATACCGGTACGGAGCGCATTACCCGTACCGATGTTGTCGTAGGTAAACTTGTCGGTCGGGAAATTCCAGTTCTGCATGTAGTAATCCTCATACACGTTGTCCTGGTAACTGTAGCCGCCCAATACTGAAAAGCGATGCGCCCCGAAATTATGGTCGTAATTGGTCGTCAGTTCAAGCAGCCGGTCGGTTACGGCCTGTGTACCACGCGATGCATAGCCGTTGCGACCGTCACGAATGGTCGAGATATGCTGCTTGGTTTCGGCATATCCGCGCGTCTGATTGAACTGGTTTATCGACGCCAGTGCTTTCAGTTGCAGCCGGTCGATGGGCAGCCAGGTCAGGCTACCGTTGTAGCGCGTATTCAACGACTTATTTTCACCGTCCGACTCGTAAATGCGGGCTAGTGGGTTGTCGTAGTTGAACAGGCCCGGCTGCTGATACCAGGTTCCGTCGGGCCGGGTAATTGGCTGCGTCGGGTTCTGAATCACCGCCTGCCGGTATGTGTAGCCACTGAAGCTAAAACCGTCTGTCAGGGTCGTAAAGCGATTGTTACTGCTCAACAGGCCCACGTTCAGCTTCAGCCGGCTGTCGAACATGTTGTGGTTGACGTCGATCCGACCCGTGAAGGTGCGGTTGTCCGATTTCAGAAGAATGCCTTCAAAGTAACGGTATGTACCATTGGCCAGGTAATTAGTTGTTGCGTTACCGCCCCGCAGTGTTATGTTGTTTACGTGAATAAGCGGTGTCCGCGAGAGAGCCCCAATCCAGTCGGTATCGCCCCCCAGATCCTGAAAGCCAACCCCCTGCGGAATCAGCCGTCGGTAGTCGGCGGCCGTGAGCAGATCAGGCTTTCGAGTGATCGTTTGCGTACTGACGTAGCCACTGTATTCAATCGTCGGTTTGATGTCGCCCTGGGGCCGACGGGTTGTAATCAGAATGACGCCATTGGTACCACGCGTTCCGTAGATAGCCGCTGCCGATCCGTCTTTCAGTACGTCGATCGAGGCAATATCTTCCGGCGCTACCGTGTTCAGCCCACCCGGCACACCATCAATCAGAATCAGGGGCTGAGTGCTGCTGCTAAGCGTGGCCGTTCCCCGCAGCAGGATCTGCGTGTTGGCCGTCGGGTCACCACTGGGGTTACTGATCGTTAGGCCAGCGACCTTACCCTGCAACAACTGACCAGCATCCTTGACGGCTCCTTTGACGAAGTTTTCCGATTTCACACTGGCAACAGCACTGGTCAGGTCAGCCTTGCGCTGTGTTCCGTAACCGACCACAACCACTTCCGACAGCGATTTGTCGTCGGACGCCAGTTGCACGTCGAGCGTCGTACGGCCACCCAGCGCCACCTCCTTCGACGTGTAACCGATGAATGAGATCACCAGCGTTTCAGTCCCCGTCGGTACTGAGAGCGAGTATGCACCGTCGGTATCGGTAACCGTACCCGTCGTCGTGCCTTTGATCAGGACGTTGGCACCGGGTAGCCCCATTCCTTTATCATCGGTCACGCGCCCCCGAACCGTTACCACCACGGCTTCTTCCACTGGTGTCGACGTTGTCTGGGGCTCCGTCCCGCCGTTGTTTTCATTCCGGTACAGAATGATTTGCCGCCCTTCGACCCGGTACGTAATGTTGAGGGGCGTCAGCAACCGGTTCATTACGTCGGCCAGTCGCTCATTGGTAACCGACAGGCTTATACGCCGATTGGTTTCGACAACCGACGAACTGTACGTAAACCGAACGTCGACCTGCTTGCGGAGCAGCGCCAACACCGAGCCGATCTGCTGATTGGTCACCTGTACGGTAACCGACCGATCGAGTACTCCCTGCGCGGCCGACGGCCCCGCGATAACGACACTACCGACAAATGCCGCTACGAATAGCTGACAGATAATGAGTTTCATAATCCCAAACGTCAACCGTTGAAACGACTCACATTTATGCATAAATTTGCTGGATTTGTTCAATTTGAGTAAGGATAGGACAAATACTTCCCCGACAACTTTTTTCAAGTTGTTGCGAGTGCCATCAAGGACTGGGGATGCGCTAGGCAACGGTGCTGGACCCACCGTTGCCTTTTTTTATGGGTGCAGGTAAACGCTTTTTTTAGCTCATAGGCCTGGGGTTAGTTCAGAGAATTGGCAGCGGATGAACAGCCACGGCCCTCAACGGCAATCTGATCCGCTTCGATCCGGTACGTAGCACCGATGGCCCCGCAAATACTGCTCAGTCGCTCCGGTAGTGTTTCTTCGGCAAACGACGTCGTGATTCGGCAGTCGCCAAGTTGAGCGGCATCAAACGTAATCTTGACTTCGTATAGTCGTGCCAGAGTGGTCAGCACATCGGTAACGGGCTGATCGTCGAACGTTATCTCCGACGGTCCTATCTGTATGGGGGCTACAGCACTCCGGTTGAGTACGTTGGTCTTGGTCAGCACACCATCCGTTATCTCAGCACGCTGATTGGGCAGGAGCACACTACTCGCCCCTGACGCAGCCGACCGCTCGCCAGCTTTATCCAGGGCATACACGGCTACCCGCCCCGTACGGACCAGCACACTGATTGGTTTTTGCCCGAAAGCTCGAACCCGAAAGCTGGTACCCAGCACGCGCGTTACGGAGCGGTCTGTGCGGACCAGAAACGGCTTATTCGGATTCTTCTTTACGTCGAAGAAGGCTTCACCCGCCAGGTTGACCTGACGCATATCGGTAGCGAACGTGCGCGGAAACGACAGGCGACTATTCGGCTCAAGTGTAACGACGCTACCGTCGCTCAGCAACACGGTCATTGGCCGTTCGCCCGTATTGACTCGCTCGATAAGTGTTGATGCTGCCAGTATCGCAGTCTCTGGACTGGTATTGGCAGGCACTGTCGATTGATAATACCAGAAACCGGTGATCAACAGCAAAACCGCAGCCGCTACGGCTGACGACCAGCCCCACCAACCCAACGACCGCCGGATCGGTGACTCAACCTGCCGATCGGTCGACTGAGCCGCTGCTACTATCCGCGCTACGTTTTCGTGGAGGTAGTACGTCGTTAGCTGATCAGTATCGTACAGCCCCTGTACAGCCTGCACCAGTATAATGGCCTGCACAATCGTTTCCTGCCGATCGGGATTCTGCGCGACCCAGGCCGACCAAAACGCGTGGCGCGGGTCGGTGGGCTGACGCACCCAATCCGCAAACGATGGGTCAGCGGCTAAATCGTGTGCAGCATAACTGGAATAGTTGTTCATCGGCGCGGGATTCTCTACAATTCAGTAGGCCACACTAGCGTCGATTATCACCGAAAAAAGTAAACTTTTTTTGAAAAAATATAAATTAGCCCACGGCAGTCTGGTTATTGCAGGGCTGAACTCAGCATAAACAACATTGAAATCGTCGACCATTGAATCTTCTTGCGTAGCTCTTTCAGCGCAATACTGAGCAGATTAGCCACACTGGGTCGACTCAAATTCAGGAGCTGCGCAATTTCATCGTGATTCAGCTGCTGGTAGAAACGCAGGTAGATAATTTCCTGCTGCCGGGGTGTGAGTTGCAAAATACTCTGTTGCAATTGCCGAACCTGCTCATCCTGTTGCTCCCCCGCGATCAGTAATTCCTCAACGGGTCTTTCAATGATATCAGGGGTAAATGTAAGTTCGTCAATTGACTGAAACAGATTGGCGCGACGCAGCGATTTCAATAACCGGTTGCGTACGGCAGTAAGCAGGTACGCTTTCACGACAACCGTTTCACTCAGGTTGGTCCGGTTGTGCCACAGATCGAGAAATACCTCCTGCAAGCAATCCTCAACGAAGTCTCTATCTTTCGAAAACTTCGTCGCGTAGTTGTATAGCAGCTTGTAATGTTGCGTTACCAACTGACCAAAAGCCACTGAATCACCGGTTTTGAAGCGGCTCCATAACTGGCAGTACTCGTTGGTCGGACTATGCATCAAGCAAGCGGACAACAAATTTGTGTCACCGCTACACAAACATACCTAGTATAACTGAACGAAGAAAATATAGTAATGAATTATTTTACTTACATACGGTGTGCAAGAAATACTCATAAAAGCATACCGCCCCCACTGATGCTACCACACTGAGCCATTCTAATCTATAGCTCTGTGTACATCCTTGCCAACGCTTCATTTCAGCAAAAGAGAAGGGCTGGTGCAGCAATCTACCGATAGATTGCTGCACCAGCCCCGCGTGTTATTCGGTTGTACTTTACCTGGCCTGATTGGTGAAATCAACCACCGTGACGTCAGCCAGCCACGGGCCGACAATGGTTCCAAATTCCTTGTGCGCTGGATGAGGCAAATAAGCGTCCCGGTCTTTTTCCGAATCAAACGTCAGGATGAATGCGTGCGTCAGGCCATGAGCATGATTTTCGGGGCTGTTGTTCGTTCCCCACTGAAACCCTTTGATTTCTTTGATCTTCGATGGCAACGCTTCAAACGCCGTCAGGATTTCTTTCAGCTTTTCGGGCGTCGTTTCCGGCTTGAATTTGAACAGGACAACATGCTGCACGACGGCATTTTTCATGGCTTTCTTGGGCGGTTTAGCATACGTACCGACGGCCAGCAGCAAGCCAGCCATCAGTAGGGAAAGGATTCGTTTCATGGGAATGACCAGCGGTCAACGGGTTTGAGGTTCTACGGTTAATTGGTTGGGTGTAATAACGTTCAAGTGAGCGATCCGCGAAAAGTGCTTTATATTTAGCGTAAGCAACGGTAGCTCATTCGCTACTGCTATCGCAGCGATCAATATATCTTCACGATTAGTTGATTGGCTCGTTTCAACGTAACGTAAATTACGGCAGCGCGTTCTGCGCATAGCTCGTCGAATGGCCTTATACGTTTGTTGGCGAAGTATGTCTTCCAGAATTAATCCTTCTGCGCATCGCCCCGCAGCACCTCGTACGTCACAATAGCAGGAATGTGTAGCGTATAGAGAGACGCTGCTTTAAATAGAAACGTACTGCCCTTATCCGTAGCCCGATAATGGTCAATCAGTACCGATGTGTCGACGCAGGCTATTACCATTGATTTAGATGCTGACGTTTCTCACTGATAAATAGCAGATCGTCATCCGTCGCGACGGGAAAGGCCATCAACAACTTTTGTTCGTCTGTCAGTGGCGAAGCTACTTCGGCAGATGGCATGTTTGTTTGCTGATAGGGCAATACGATCACTTCCACTGAATCGGCCAGGAAATCAACGGGAAGATCGATTGTAACCTGTCTCCGCTCGTTCGGTTTCACGATTGTTCTGATAGCTTGCATACCCGCTATGGTAAAAAACGAAGGTAGCGATTTGCCGGCAAAAAAACGGGTCGACTCCCGAAGAAATCAACCCGCCTTTAGTAGTTCTGAACGTGCTTAGGCGAGTTTAGCCTGCAGGTTCTGATCCAGTGCGTCGAGGAAATCCTCAGTGTAGAGATAGTGCTCACCAGCGACCAGCTTCGTACCCGCCGGGAACGCCGACAGCGCCAAATCTTTGGTCATTTTGCCACTTTCAACCGTTTCCACGCAGACGGCTTCCAGCGCGTTAGCGAAGTCGATCAGCGGCTGATTGCCGTCAACCTTACCCCGGAAGGCCAGACCACGCGTCCAGGCGTAGATCGAGGCAATCGGGTTGGTCGAGGTTTTGTTACCTTTTTGATACTCGCGGTAGTGACGCGTAACTGTACCGTGCGCAGCTTCGGCTTCCATCGTCTTGCCGTCGGGCGTAACCAGTACGGAGGTCATCAGACCCAACGAACCGAAGCCCTGTGCTACCGTATCCGATTGTACGTCGCCGTCGTAGTTCTTACACGCCCACACGAAATTACCTTCCCATTTCAGGGCTGATGCCACCATGTCATCGATCAGGCGGTGTTCGTAGTGAACTTTGCCTTTGTATTCGGCATCGTAGATCTCCTGGAATATGTCTTTGAACCGACCGTCGTATTTTTTCAGGATCGTGTTCTTGGTCGACAAATAGAGCGGCCAGCCTTTATCGAGGGCGACGTTGAAGCAGGCGCGGGCAAACCCACGGATCGACTCGTCAACGTTGTACATACCCATGGCAACGCCACCCGCTTTGAACTGGTACACGTCGAAATCCATGACAGTACCGTCTTCACCTTCGAACTTCATCGTCAGCTTACCGGGGCCGGGTACGACGAAATCCGTAGCGCGGTACTGATCGCCAAACGCGTGACGGCCGATGATGATCGGCGCTGTCCAGTTGGTAACCAGACGCGGTACGTTGTTCATGACGATTGGCTCACGGAATACCGTACCGTCAAGGATGTTACGGATCGTACCGTTGGGCGATTTCCACATCTGCTTCAGGCCGAATTCTTCCACGCGCTGCTCGTCGGGCGTGATGGTGGCACACTTGATACCAACACCGTATTCTTTGATCGCGTTAGCCGCGTCGATCGTTACCTGATCGTTCGTTTCATCGCGGTATTCAATGCCGAGGTCATAATATTTGATATCGACATCGACGTATGGCAGGATCAGCTTGTCTTTGATGAATTTCCAGATAATCCGGGTCATTTCGTCGCCATCCAGTTCGACTACCGGATTGGCTACTTTAATTTTCTCCATTGGACTTGGGTATAAGCGATTGAAAACGATACAACTTTCGGGGGGTAAAAGTAGTAAAAAACCCCGTCACCCCCGGATTCTACCCGTGTCAATTGCGCAACCGACAAAGCTGACTACCGTCTGCTAACAATATCGATGTCTACTACCAGTGCTTAGTTGATATACAAAGCAGTCGAGATATTTTGCCAGTTGTTCAGCACCGTAGTCCATATGTCACTATTTACTTCCAGTCGCATCGTCGCCTTTCTTACAGTCTTAGTTCTGCTGACCCACCAGAGCATTGCCCAGCTTTTTTTCACCCCCGGTTACGTGGTAAACACCACGGGCGATACCCTCAAGGGTGAACTGCGCGAGCAGAGTAGTCAACTGATTCAGTTTCGCCAGAACGACAAGTCGACTTTACAGGAATACACCCCGACACAGGTCGCCAGCTACCACGCCGATAACACCAACCGGGTTTCCGTTCATCTGAAAGAAGACGGGCAGACTAACTCGTATTTCATGTATGAGTTGGTTAACGGCTATGTCAGTCTCTATCGGCTGTTCAGTCCGGAGGGACGACTGACGCATGCGCTGCGGTTACCCGATAAAACGTTCGTACCACTGCGCGGTAAGCTGTCGCTGCTGGTATTGACTAACAACCTCAACGAATGCAGCAACCCCAGTTTCACACGGCTACTCAGCCCGCAGTCGCTTTACGTATCGGACGTTACACTAAAACGTATCGTCAGTGCGTACAATACCTGCGTCAGGCCCGATCAGGCAACAAATCAGTCGACCTCAAAAAAGAAGTTGAGCTATGAACTTGGCCTGTCGGTTAGTGCAGCCCGGAACAGCTGGGTATATGGCCGATCGGGCCAGATGAACGCAACCTACTACGATCCCAGCGGCAGCTACAGCCCGACCTATACCGCAGCTGTTGGCGGCTTTTTCACCATCGCTCCCCGCAAGCGTCTGTCTGCCAGCATTGAACTGTTAGCTAGCTGGTATTCCGGGAATCGTAACGTACCCCTCACCGATCCGCTGGAACCAGCAAAAAAAGCGTATCGGCTTTATTCGTTCGAAGAGTCGTATCTCTCCCTGCCCATCACCGCCCGGTACGTCTTTATCGACAAGCGTACACGCTGGTATGTCAAAGCCGGACTTGGCCCAACACTGACCACCATCGGCGATGCCAACTTCGTATCAAGCGACTTGGGTATAACCGTTCCTATCGAGATTTTACACCGCACAAACCTGGGTGTTGGGCCGCTAGCAGGTGTAGGCACAAACTTTTTTATCAGACAGAACTATCCAATTTATATTGAAGCCCGCTATATGTCTCATTTGGTGTTGGATGGGGTAACGAACATAGCGGCTTCGCAGTCGCTTCAGTTGAACCTCAATGTTCCACTCATCAGGCGTTACTAATCGCCCCATTTTTCCCAAAAAAAGTCGTTCTTTCACAATATACCTTATCTTTATACGGCAAAAATAAAAATAGTCGTTATAAAATTTGGGTCTATTGATGGCAAGATTCATACATCTGACGATTGCGCTTCTACTTAGTTTACCGCTGCTGGCTCAGCCAGAAAAGGCAGTTAGTACACAACTGGATAGTCAGTATCCGCACTATGCCGCCCTGGCCGGGCAAATCTGGAAACTGGCGGAACCGGGGTATCTAGAAGAAAAGACAACCCGACTGTTACAGGATGAACTCAGGCAGCACGGCTTTACGATTACACAGGGCGTAGCAGGCATCCCGACAGCTTTCGTAGCTACCTACGGGCAGGGTAAGCCGGTGATTAGTCTGCTGGCCGAGATGGACGCGCTGCCCGGCCTGTCGCAGGATTCGCTGCCGACCCGAAAACCGCTGGTACCCAATGCTTACGGACACGGATGCGGACACAACCTGTTCGGGGTGGGGTCGGTGGCAGCCGCCATTGCCAGCAAAGACTGGCTCAACCAATCAGGAAAGTCCGGCACGATCCAGCTCATCGGTACGCCAGCCGAAGAAGGTGCCGGTGGCGGCAAAACCTATCTGGTGCAGGCCGGTGTTTTTAACGCTGTCGATGCAGTACTACACTGGCACCCCGGCGACAACAACAGCGCCAGCCCAGCATCGTCACTGGCGTATCGGGTAGGTCTGTTCCGGTTCAATGGGCAGGCTGCACACGCAGCCGCAGCGCCCGAAAAAGGTCGATCGGCCCTCGACGCCGTAGAAGCCATGGATTATATGGTGAACCTGATGCGCGAACACGTTACGCCCGAAACCCGTATTCATTACGTTATCAAACAGGGCGGGTTGACTTCTAATATCGTTCCGGACTTTGCCGAAGTAGAATATACCGTTCGACACCCGACGGCTAAAGGGCTGGAAGACGTCTGGGCGCGAATTATGAAAACGGCGCAGGCAGCGGCTCTCGGTACTGAAACGACCATGTCCCACGAGGTAATGGCCGGCCTGTACAACCTGCTGCCCAACGAGACACTGGCGAAGGCGATGCAGCGCAGCCTGCAACAGGTAGGTGGCGTACAGATGACCGCTAACGAAGTAGCCTTTGCCAATAAACTTCGCCAGTCGCTGGTGAGTCAGACGATACCGCCGGTCAGCAGTGCGGGTGAGATACGTCCCTATGCATTGGGTGGTATTACGCCTGCTTCAACCGACGTAGGTGATGTCAGCTGGGTAGTGCCCACCGCCGGTCTGTCGACGGCAACATGGGTACCCGGCGTACCGGCCCATAGCTGGCAGGCCGTTTCCTGCGACGGTATGTCGATCGGATTCAAAGGCATGATGGTAGCCGCCAAGACACTGGCCATAACAGCTATCGATCTGTTCCAGCACCCCGAGCTGATCGCCAACGCGAAAGCCGAACTTTACAAAGCGCGGGGTGGTGAAGCATTTATTTACCAATCGCTCGCGGGTGATCGTAAACCACCCCTGAATTACCGCAAGTAAGGGCAACGCACACCGGTAATCGCTGGGTTCCAGCCAGTCTAATACAGTTTTTATTGATTTATTTACAACCTGCTTCCTCCATGAAACACACGAGTCTACTGATTGTCCTGCTACTTGTCCCTGCTTTTCTGTTCGGGCAGTCGAAAAAGGCAGCAAAACCCGATGCCCGAATTGAGAAACTAAAAGCCGAAGCTATGGCAGCTGTCGACGCTCGAAAGGAGCAGGCACAGCAGATCAACGACATGCTGTTCAGCTTTTCGGAACTCGGTTTTCAGGAACAGGAAACATTCACTTACCTGACCAATCTGCTCGAAAAAGAAGGATTTACCGTCCAACGCGGTATTGCCGGTATGCCTACCGCCTGGATTGCAACCTGGGGTAGCGGGAAACCCGTCATCGCCATCGGTTCCGACATCGATTGTATTCCGAAGGCTAGCCAAAAACCGGGCGTCGCGTATAAAGACCCGATTGTGGAAGGGGCGCCGGGCCACGGTGAAGGTCATAATTCCGGACAAGCGCTCAACATTGTGGCGGGTCTGTCGGTCAAGAAACTCATGGAGCGGGAAAAGATGCCCGGTACGCTCATGCTGTGGCCGGGCGTGGCCGAAGAGCTTGTCGGCGCTAAAGCCTTCTACGTGCGTGATGGCTACTTCAAAGACGTCGATGCCTGCATCTTCACCCACGTGGGCAACAATCTGAAAGTCGGCTACGGCGATGCGGGTAACAACGGACTGGTGTCAGTGAAGTTCAGCTTCGAAGGGTCGGCAGCTCACGCTGCGGGGGCGCCCTGGCGGGGTCGTAGTGCGCTCGACGCCGTTGAGCTGATGAACGTTGGCTGGAACTTCCGGCGCGAACACCTCGAACTGACGCAGCGCTCACACTATGTGATTTCGGACGGGGGCGATCAGCCCAACGTTGTTCCGTCGAAAGCGTCGGCCTGGTACTATTTCCGGGAACGCAGCTATCCAAAAATCAAAAAGCTGTTTGAAACAGGACAGAAAATTGCTGAAGGCGCTGCTATGATGACCGATACCAAAATGACGTACGAAATTCTGGGATCGGCTTGGCCGGGTCATTTCAACAAGCCCATTGCCGAAGCGATGTACAGCAATATCAAGAAAGTCGGGTTACCTACCTGGTCGGCCGACGATCAACTGCTGGCCAAGGCAACGCAGAAAGAGTTGCAGGCCCCCAAAACAGAAGGGCTGGCAATGAAACTCGACAGCATCGACCTGCCAGCGACAACACAGCCAACCATGATGATGGGCGGGCAAACGTTCGTACCGCTAACGGGTGGTTCCGACGACATTGCGGATATCTCCTGGTCGCTGCCGACAATCGTACTCTACTATCCATCGAACATTCCGGGCTTACCGGGTCACCATTGGAGTAATGCTATTTCGATGGCAACACCGATTGCACACAAGGGTATCGTGGCGGGGGCCAAGGCCGAAGCGATGACCCTGATTGATCTCCTGACGAAACCGGAGATCATCAAACAGGCGTGGGCGTATTACAAAGATGAGCAGACAAAAGAGCAGAAATACACCCCATTGATTTCGCCCAAGGAGTATCCGGCGGTTTATCTGAACCAGAAGATTATGACCGAATACAAACCGAAGCTGGAGAAGTTTTACTACGATCCGTCGAAGTACAAGACATACCTCGACCAGTTGGGTATTAAGTACCCGACTCTGCGCGCCGATCAGCAGGCCGACCTACAAAAAGCTACGTCAGGCCAGCGGTAATACGGTGGTATAAATCAGAAAGGCACGACAATCACAGTGGTTGTCGTGCCTTTCTGATTTATACCACTGTGTTTACAATTTTCGGTATGCGGCTCAAAGTGGTTAGCGCAGTCCAACGGTAAACCGTATACCGAAAACCGCTTATTTCGTCCGGTTGCGATGCGCCAGGTTAATCTCGCGGAATGTTTCCATCAGCCGGCTCCAACAGCGACCGATCGCTCGTTTGTCGTGCTTTTTCTGATCCTTGGCCGGTGTCATTGCCACGGCTGTTACGTCCGATTTAGCTGTCGTATTCCGGGCAAGCATCGCATTTTTATAAGGCAGATTACTGCTATTCCGGTTTACCGGCACCTGCTTATCAATGCTACCCGCAGTAACGGGGAGCATCATCACGACCAGTAAAAGAGCTAACATGGCTCCATTTTTCACGTGTTTCCTATTCATGATTTTACAGGCAAGCAGTTGGGCGGAATTGACAGCAATCAGTACAACACAACAAACATATAAAAATAGTTTAATAACAACTACTTTTTACCACATTAAAAATTTCACTACATAACCAAAGGAAATCAACTAATCAACCAAGTTGACGAATATTTCTATGGTCTATCTGCAATTCGTTGTGGTATTGTTCTGAATTAACGGCTCTCCTACCTATCCTATTGTCAAACTGTATGAACAAATGTTATGGTTTTCGCGATGCATCTATTGGCGCGGCTGGCAATGTCGTAAACTAGGGAACTTTATCAGCTAACAGGGTCTGAACAGCAGGGTGGGTTTTGCCCACCGGAAACTACTATCTTTGTCGCACTGTTTGCCATAAACTATGTTCGAGAACCTTCAGGATAAACTCAATAAGGCGTTCAAAACCCTCAAAGGACAGGGTCGAATTTCGGAAATCAACGTGGCCGCTACCGTCAAGGAAGTGCGCCGGGCGCTGACTGACGCCGACGTTAACTATAAAGTTGCCAAAGACATTACTGACCGCATTCGCGACAAAGCCCTCGACAGGAAAGTGCTGATTTCGGTTGAACCGGGTCAGCTGTTCGTCAAGATCGTGCAAGAGGAGCTGACCGATCTAATGGGTGGCGAAGCGCAGCAGATCAATACGAAAGGTGATCCGGCGGTTATCCTGATTTCAGGCTTGCAGGGATCGGGTAAAACAACCTTCTCGGGTAAGTTGGCCGCTTACCTGAAAAAACAGGGTCGTGGCGTGCTGCTTGTTGCCGATGACATTTACCGGCCGGCTGCTATCGATCAGTTGAAAGTACTGGGCGAGCAGGTGGGCGTTGAGGTTTATTCGGAGCTCGACAACAAGGATGCCGTTAGTATTGCGCAGAACGCGATCAGCCACGCCCGCAAAACCGGCAAGAAAATCGTCATCGTCGATACCGCTGGCCGTTTGGCTATCGATGAAGCGATGATGCAGGAAATCGAAGCGGTAAAGCGGGCCATCAACCCAACCGAAACGCTGTTCGTCGTCGATTCGATGACGGGGCAGGATGCAGTCAATACGGCCAAAACCTTCAACGACCGGCTCAACTTCGATGGTGTCGTTCTGACGAAGCTCGACGGTGATGCACGCGGTGGAGCGGCTCTGTCGATCAAAACCGTCGTCAACAAGCCAATCAAGTTCATCAGCACGGGCGAGAAAATGGAAGCGCTCGACGTGTTCTATCCCGACCGGATGGCTAGCCGGATTCTGGGGATGGGCGACGTGATTTCGTTGGTAGAGCGGGCTCAGCAGGCGTTTGACGAAGACGAAGCGAAACGCATCAACGCCAAGATGCGGAAAAATCAGTTCGACTTCGACGACTTCCTGTCGCAGCTTCAGCAGATCAAAAAGATGGGTAACGTCAAGGATCTGCTCGGTATGATTCCGGGGATGGGCAAGATGATCAAGGATCTCGACATCGACAACGACTCATTCAAACCCATCGAAGCCATCATCAGCTCGATGACGCCGAAAGAACGTAGCCGTCCTGAACTCATCGACGGTAGCCGTAAAAAGCGTATTGCTGCCGGTAGTGGTACCAGCATCACACAAGTCAACAATCTACTGAAGCAGTTTGACGAGATGCGGAAGATGATGAAGAAAATGAACACCATGCAGGCGTCCGGCAAGCTTAACAAGCTGATGAAATAGGGGCGAATTGCTTCAGCATATTCTAGGCAAACAGGCCGTCGTTCGCGCGAACGACGGCCTGTTTGTTTTCATACAGCTTCCATTTTGCCTTTTATCCCACGATTTAGCCGTTTGTCCGATCGGTGCAACGTGTTCTGACAGGTGCACATCTCTTGGTCAGATTCGAAATGGTTCGGATCATAAACCTTACCGATTGCCATGAAAACCCGTGCTGCCTCTATCCTGTCTGCCCTACTGCTTCTGACAAGCCTGTCTGTTTCGCTGCCATCTCTCGCTCAGCGACCCGCTGATTATTACGCGGCTCCGACGTTCCAGATCGGCATGTTCCCTAACATTACGCAAACGAAAGTTTGGCTCAGCTTCGAGCGGCACGATGCCGCCAAACCGCTGCGCATTACGCTACGCGACAACAAGAACAGAGAAATGTATGACGGATACGTACCACGCCAAACCGATAAAGGACGGCAGTGCTTCGATATGAGTCAGCTCGCCGATGGTCTGTATACGTTCACCATCAGCGACGGTAAGCAAACGCAGGAACGCAGTTTCCGCATCAGTACGCCTGGCATTCAGGAAGCCTTGCCGCAGCGTCAGATCACCATGCGCTAGAACGGTACGATTACTTTGACACTTGCGTTTCGCCCCATATTGTAAATACCAAACCGGCCCGTGGGCGACGCCGTGTAATACTCGAAATACTTAAGCCGATTCAGGTGCGATTGGTACGCTACGTTGAACAGGTTATCGACCTGGAAAAAGAGCTGAAGTATCGGTCGGTTTTGGCGGTTGTTGATGGTACCGCCAAAACCTGCGTTGACCAGTGAATAGCCCGGCGTTGCCGTCTCCGTATTGTCGACCCCATAGAATCGGTTTTGTGCGCCGTAATAATCCAGCTCAGCCCGTGCATACAACGCTGTTAGGCGACCTTTATCCGGTCCAAACGTTGCGCGAACTTCCGATCGGCCGTGTAAGGGGGGGATAAATGGTAAGTACCGGGCCGCGTCCCCCGCCTGTTCGATCAGCTGCGGATTACGATTCAAGCCACGAATCAGCGCCAGGCTGTTGTTGACCGTGAGCCACTTGCTCGTGCGTGGATGCAGGTTCAGGCTAAACTCCGCTCCGTACAACTGCGCTTTCGACTGCTGGTACTGATACGTAAAATTTCCCGGAACAATCACAACCGGCTGACCAGCATCGTCGTAAAGCCGGGCTTGATAGATGTAATTATTGATGACATTGTTGAATAGCTCGACGCTGACGTCCATGTCGTTGAGGTAGCCGATGAAGCCAATATCTGTTTGCAGACTAAATTCTGGCTGAAAATTACGGTTACCCAGGTAGACAATACGGGCACCTGGATCGAGGCCATTCGAACCGATCTCGGTGATATTAGGGGCCCGATAGCCGCGCGACAGATTAGCTTTCACCAACAGGCGTTCCGAGATAGTATACGTCGCACCCAAACTACCCGATATACCTGTAAACGGCCTGCGGTATGCCGCAAACTGCGGTATCGCCGTCGGGTTTTCCGGTACGTATACCAGTTGGTCAAACCCGGTTGCCAGATTAGGTTGTACGTATTGATTGGTCCAGTCGACTAACCGAGTGTCGTAGCGAATGCCTCCACTGATATCGACAGGGCCGAGTGTTTTCTTGACAAAGACAAAGGAACCGATGTCCAACAGCGAGTAGTCAGGTATTGGAAAATCGGTGCCGTTCAAATTTTTGTTCGTCTGGTACATACCATTCACGCCCAGCGTCGGTTCAAACCCTTTCCAGATCGGCAGATTGTACTTCACATCGTAGTTGAGCGTGTTGAGCCGGACATACAGGCCCGGCTGATTAGTGACGGTTGGGTGGTTGTACTCCCGGCGAACACTCTGCTGAAAACCGGCCAGTACCGACAGATCACTCTTACCGATGATAAACCGATTCCTGGTAAACAATCGATAATGCTGAATATGCTGATACAGGGGATTGATACGATAGGTACGCAGGTTAGCATTGGGTACAATGGGGCGTTGTTTGATATCATCCTCGTTGCTTTCCAGCACCTGACGCGTAAACCGGCGAGTCAACGAATCGCGGCTCCCATCGGGAATTTCCTGTAGGTTATTGTAGAGCGTCGCATAGAGAAACGACGAACCCCAGCGCTTTTCCACGCCCGTCATCGCCGAGAGGTTCAGTTCACGATAGGCCGTTCCATATACCCGCCCGTCGACGGGATTAGTGTAAGCCGTTGCCAGTTTGTTCGACACTCGAAAGGCCGACTTCCAGCCATTTTTTACGTGCGATAGCCCCAGAGACGTACCAATCATTTTGTTGTTGGCATGGTACTCGCCAACAACATCGCCACTTAGTTTGCCCTCGGCGCCACGCGGCACATAGGGAATGAAATTGATTACCCCCGCTACCGCATCAGACCCGTAAATCAGACTGGCCGGCCCTTTAACCACCTCTGCCCGCTCGATACCGTACTGATCAACTTCGATACCGTGTTCATCGCCCCACTGCTGCCCCTCCTGCCGAACACCATTATACAACGTCAGCACCCGGTTATAACCCAGTCCACGAATAAATGGCTTCGATACGTTGGGGCCGGTGGTTACGGCACTTAGGCCTGGCACACCTTTCAGCACTGCATCGACTGCATTCGTATTCGCGTTGAGGTTCATCTCCTTCCGCGATATGACAGTGATCGCTACGGGGCTTTTCCGGAGTTCAGTTGCCCGCGCTCCGGTCACGACAACCTCACTCAGATTACGGGCCGATTCCCGCAGTGCAATCGACAGATCGATTGCTTGATTAGTTGTCAGTTTTACAGTCTTACGATATGATTCATACCCGATCAGCGACACACTAAGTTGGTACGTTCCAACTGGAACATCAGCAAATCGGAATGCGCCTGTCGTGTCGGTAGCGGTACCGAACTGCGTATTAACGAGCGTAACCGTGGCACCAGGCAATGGCGAGCCACCGGTTGTTACGATTCCCTTGATAGAAACCGGCTTATCTGACTGCGCCCGAACCGGTGCTATGATGACAAGAAAAAATAAGAGTAAAAGCGTTATCCGCATGATAAACAAGACGATAGGACCGGTCGGCTGACTCGGCTAAGACAGGAAGAATAGAGGAATGAAACCAGCAACCAATCGACGCACGGAATGGGCTCGATTAGCTTACAGCACGGGAAGACGCGCGTAGGAACGGCAACGTGCATCAACACGGCCGAGGCCGTTGGATGGACGTTTTGTAAATCAGGATTCTAAGCCGTGAAAGCTGGTGGACCACGGAGACAGGCAAAAATAGCGCGCTGCTCAGCAGTCGGTAGGAGATAGGAAAAGCCCGTGTTTGTCGTTGGGATTATCCAGCAAACCGGATTAGTCAACACCGGCTCAACACCAGGGACGAACGGCGCATTTGTACACATGTCGAGCCAGAATAGCTCGAAAGACGTGTGCGGATTATTAGAAATCGGCCCCTGTTTACCCGTTAGTTTATACGGGTGGGTGTGAATAACTATACGACCGTTCGACAAGCGGTGTGCGTGCAGAAAGATCATGCTGTTGAGCGTAATCAATCCCCACAGTAGTGTCAGGCCGCGCGCCGTGTGTCGTCGTATGGTTATTCTAGTTAGCAAACTATGTCGCTTTTCACTTAGTATTCAACAGCGAAGTACGCGTATCTCCAACACAAATCACAGTACACTGACTTTGTTTTTAGACTAGCCTAAAAATTGTGATTAAATGGGCTTTCGTTAAGACTCGATCTTTCGCGTCTCATTTGCCGGATGGCTGTGGCTGACACAAACTGAGACGCGAAGGCCGGGTCACCGGTGCGATCGCGTCTCTACGAAAAGGCATAAAAAAGCCTGACCCACCGCTGGCAGATCAGGCTTTTCCGGAGGAGATATAGGCTTACTGAACGTTGTCTGACGTCAGTTTAGCACTCAAGTATTCGCGGTTCAACCGGGCAATGTGATCGAGCGAAATCGACTTGGGACACTCCACCGAGCAGGCACCCGTAAACGAACAGGCACCAAAACCCTCAGCGTCCATCTGTGCAACCATGCGTTCGGCCCGTTCAACGTGTTCTGCTTTACCTTGTGGCAGGATGGCTAGTTGCGACACTTTCGCTGATACGAACAGCATAGCTGAGGCATTCTTACAGGCAGCTACGCAGGCACCACAGCCAATGCAGGCTGCCGCGTCCATCGCTTCATCAGCTATTGTACGCGGAATTAGAATCTCATTAGCGTCGCGGGCCGAGCCGGTATTGACCGACACATACCCACCCGCCTGAATAACCCGGTCGAAGGCAGCCCGGTCGACCATCAGATCTTTGATGACCGGAAATGCCCGTGCCCGCCATGGTTCTACTACGATCGTGTCACCATCGCTGAACGAGCGCATGTGCAGTTGACAGGTCGTTGCACCCGTCTGTGGTCCGTGTGCCCGACCGTTGATGTACATCGAACACATACCGCAAATTCCTTCGCGGCAATCATGGTCAAAGGCAACCGGCTCCTCTCCCTTGCGGGTCAGCGAGTCGTTCAGCACATCGAACATTTCCAGAAACGACATATCTTCCGATACGTTGTCCAGTTGGTACTCAACCAACTTACCTGGGGTATCATTATTTTTCTGTCTCCAGACTTTGAGTGTGATTTTCATCTCCTTGATAAGTTTGAAGTTCAAAGGCTACGGTTTAAAGTTGAAGCTTACTTATTACTTTAAACCGTAGCCCTTAAACCTTGAACTACTTATAACTCCGCTGTGTCAGTTTCACGTTTTCAAACTCCAGCACTTCCTTGTTGAGCAGCTCAGGCTGGTTTTCACCCTGAAACTCCCAGGCGGCCACGTACGTGAAGTTTTCGTCGTCGCGCAGGGCTTCGCCATCTTCCGTCTGGTGTTCTTCGCGGAAGTGACCACCACACGATTCTTCCCGGTTCAGTGCATCGTCGACCATCAGTTCACCCAGTTCGATGAAGTCGGCCACACGGGACGCCTGCTCCAGCGCCTGGTTAATTTCTTCCGAATCACCCAGCACCTTTACATTCGTCCAGAATTCTTTTTTCAACTGCTGGATTTTCTGCTTAGCGATTTTCAGGCCTTCTGCGCTGCGCGACATACCGCAATACTCCCACATGATGTGGCCCAGATCGCGGTGGAAATCGTCAACTGGCCGATCACCTTTGATCGACAGCAGTTGCTGCACCGTATCGTGTACTTTCTTCTCAGCTTCCTTGAACACTGGCGAATCGACCGCAATCTTATCGGCAGGTCCAATTGTAGCCAGGTAGTCACCAACGGTGTACGGAATTACGAAATAACCATCAGCTAATCCCTGCATCAGTGCCGACGCACCGAGCCGGTTAGCACCGTGGTCGGAGAAGTTCGCTTCACCCAGCGCGTAACAACCGGGTACAGTCGTCATCAAGTTGTAATCAACCCAAAGACCGCCCATGGTGTAGTGTACGGCAGGA
The DNA here is from genome assembly GCA_022702045.1 of Spirosomataceae bacterium. Lineage (GTDB taxonomy): Bacteria > Bacteroidota > Bacteroidia > Cytophagales > Spirosomataceae > Spirosoma. The sequence goes on along the minus strand of JAKONH010000220.1, from coordinate 443 downwards.
TAGATCATCATCGGCAGTTCGTATGGGTTCTCGCCGGTGATCTTTTCGTACATCTCGAATAGGTTACCGTATTTTGCTTCGATCGTCTTCCGGCCGTCGCGCTTGATGGCATCAGCAAAATCGAGGTATACGGCTAGGCCGGTTTTGGCAACACCACGCCCTTCGTCACAGACGTACTTAGCGTTCCGGGACGCTACGTCGCGTGGCACGAGGTTACCAAACGACGGGTAACGACGCTCCAGGAAGTAATCGCGTGCATCTTCTGCCAGATCGGTCGGCTTGATTTTGCCTTCTCGAATTCGTAGCGAGTCTTCCTGTGTTTTCGGCACCCATACCCGGCCGTCGTTCCGCAACGACTCCGACATCAGCGTCAGTTTCGACTGGTAGTGGCCCGATACCGGAATACAGGTTGGGTGAATCTGTGTGAAGCAGGGGTTGGCAAA